>JANNFQ010000180.1:0-2152 GCA_031380045.1 Acidimicrobiaceae bacterium | reverse complement strand
GCGGGCGACATCCCGATCGAGTTGCAGTGCCACAACACGGTCGGCGTGGCGGGAATGAACTACCTGATCGGCGTGGAAGCCGGCGTGAGGGTGCTGCACACAGCGCCTGGGCCGATGGCGAACGGTCCATCGTTGCCATCGACGGAACAGACGATCGAGAACCTGCGCTGGGAGGGTCACACGACCAAGGTCGATCTGGACCGGGTGCGGCGAATCAGCGCGCACATGCGCCGCGTGGCCGAACAAGAGGGACACCCGGTGGGTGTGCCCCACGAGTACAACGTGTTCCCATACCACCACCAACTGCCCGGCGGAATGACCGGCACACTCAGGGCGCAGCTGGCCCAGTACGGCATGTCCGATCGATTCGAGGAAGTGCTGGAGGAGATCGTCCACGTGCGTCAGGATCTGGGGCATCCGATCTCGGCCACGCCGTTCTCGCAACTGATGGGCATCCAAGCGGTGTTGAACGTCGTGACCGGCGAACGATACGGGTCGGTACCCGACGAGGTGCTGGTCTACGTCCTGGGCCACCTCGGCCAGCCGCCGGCCCCCATCGACGACAACGTGCTGGACCGGATGCTCTCGACCGATCGAGGTCGCGAGATGCAAGCGTGGGAACCACCACAACCGACCATCGGCGAGCTGAAGGAGCAGTACGGCGACCGGGCGATGACCGACGAGGAGCTCTTGCGGCGCTACCTCGTCCCACTGCAAGACGTCGAAGCGACGCACGCCGCCGGGCCGGCTGCGCAGACGTACCACTTCGACGACGAAGGCATCCCCGAATCGCTGATCAACGACTTGCTGGCCGGCACCCGCATCGGCTTCGCGCACATCGAGACCGGTGGGTCCAGCGTGACCCTCCGCCGGTAACATCCGCACCGGCCATGGGGAGGCCTGCATGACCACGTACGAGTTCGATACCACTCTCGATCCGGAGTACCCCGTGCTGACGCGGGGCAATGCCGGCGAGATCATGCCCGACATCGTCTCGCCCTTGTCGGCGACGGTGTTCTTTCCGCCACTGGAGCGTGCGTGGCGACGTTCGTTCACCGAGACGTGGGACGTGATGGATTGGCCCGACTGCCCCACCACGTTCGCACCGATCGTCGGCGGGCGGTTCTACATCAACATCTCCGCCTTCCGACGTCTGGCCGATCTGACCCCTGGCACCAGCCCGGAAGACATCGACCGCACACTGTTCGCCGCCGGCGGGATCACGCTGGACCCGTACGAGCCACCCGCCGAGCTCGGCTATGCAGCACGCGGCGAGCGCATCGCTGCTGCCACCGCGTCGTTGCTCACCGATCCACCATTGGAACGAATCCAGCGCGAACACGACGCGGCGCAGGCCCGTCGCGTGCAGGGCCGCGCCCGGCGGGCCGGCAGCTCGAACGTCCAGTTGCTGGCTCGCTTCGAATCGATGCAACCGTTGATGGAGTCCGACTTCGTCACCTTGTTCATCGGATCGTCGGTCAGCCCGGTCGTGCTCGGCTCGTTGCAGGCGGGCCTGGTTCAGGTCTACGGCGACGAGGGATACGAGCTGGGGCGGCAAGCGGTGATGGGCACTGGAGGCATCGAGTCGGCCGACGCCGGCAACGCGGTCGCATCACTGGCCGGGCTGCAGGGCGACGAGTTCGAAGCTGCTTTCACGCGGGTGCTGGAACAGTACGGGTTCCGTGGTGTGAACGAGTGGGAGATTGCCGCACCCTCATGGGAGATCCGACCAGATGTCCTGCGTCGTGCCGTCGACGCGGTCAGGGCCGGAGGGGCTCAGCGCGATCCCGACTCCTTGCGCCGAGCCGCGCTGGTGAAGTTCGACGACGACGGCGTTCGCGACAAGTTCCCAGAGCTGGATCTGTGGCTTGCGCGCTGCACGGTGTGGATGGGTGTGCGCGAGCGGACGAAGGCGACGTGTGTGCTGACCATCAACGAGATGCGCCTCGACGCCCTCGAGATCGGCCGACGACTCGCCGACGACGGCAAGCTGGAATCGGCCGACCAGATCTACTTCCTGACCTTCGACGAGTTCCGCGCCGCAGCCCGTGGCGACGACGTCGACCTGCATCGCATCCATGCCAGGCAAGCGGCCAAGGCCGACCTGCTGCGGTACCAGGAGCCACTGTTCGCGATCGCCGGTCAGGTTCCC
>JANNFQ010000172.1:0-10502 GCA_031380045.1 Acidimicrobiaceae bacterium | reverse complement strand
GCCGGCCTCCAGTGCCAGTTCACCCAACCGCACTGCGGTCAGCGGCGTGATCTCGGCCGGCTTCAGCACTGCGGTGTTGCCCGCTGCCAATGCGGGTCCGATCTTCCACGACGCCATCAGCACGGGGAAGTTCCACGGCGTGATCAAACCAACGACACCCAGCGGTTCGTGGAAGGTCATGTCGACCCCACCCGCGACGGGGATCGTCGAGCCGGTGTGCTTGTCGATCGCCCCGGCGAAGTAGTGGATGACATCGGCTGCAGCGTTTGCACACCACGTGCTGCTGCCGATGGGCATTCCCATGTTGCGCGTCTCCAGCACGCCCAACTCGTCGGCATGCGCGGCAATGGTGTCGGCGAAGCAGCGCAGTAGCCGTGCCCGATCGGCCGGCGCAACAGCACGCCATGCCGGCAAGGCCGCCTTGGCCGCGGCCACGGCAGTATCCATCTGGTGGCGATCGGCGAGGGCAAGCTCGGCGACGACCTCGGTCGTTGCAGGATTTCGGAGGACGATCGAGTCGGACATCGCCGACGATTCTGGCAGGCCGACATTTGCGATGCTGCCACGCCCTGCCGCCGCACAACCAGAATCGTCCACCGTCACTGCCGATCTCGCGCCAGAATGGTCGCCGTGGCAGCTCATGTCCTGATCGTCGGCCGGCTCAGCAACGAAGCCAAGGGAGTTCGCGGCGAGGCGTTCGCCGGCGGGCAGGGGTACTTCCGCGGCGTGGAACGCGCCGGCGGCGTGCCGCTGATGTTGCCGCCGATCCCCAGCGTGGTCGACCGAATTCCCGAGCTGTTGTCGCGCGTGGACGCGCTGGTGCTGCACGGGGGCGGCGACGTGGACCCACGTCGGTACGGCGAGCAGCCGACAGCCAATGAGCTGTATGGCATCGTGGAAGAACACGATGAGGTCGAACTGGCGGTCGTGCGGGCCGCGTTGGACATCGACATGCCGATGCTGGCCATCTGCCGCGGCATGCAGATCGTCAACGTCGCCCTGGGCGGCACGTTGGTGCAACACATCGGCACCGAGGACCACTGGTTTGCGTTGCATCCCGTCGACGTCGCCGCCGGCACACGCCTGTCGAAGGCGCTCGGTTCAGATCGAGCAACCGCCTGCCACAGCGTGCACCACCAAGCGATTGACCGCATCGGCGCCGGCCTCACGTTGGTGGGCTCGGGCAGTGACGGCATGCCCGAAGCAATGGAAGTCGATGATGCCCGGTGGGCTGTGTGCGTCCAGTGGCACCCCGAAGACACGGCTGCGACCGACCCGCAACAGCAGGCGCTCTTCGACGAGCTGGTTCGCCAGGCGCAGCCGAACTGACGCATGGCTGCCACGCTCGCCAGACCACCCCTCATCGGCATCTGCGGCCGCGTCCTGTCGTTCTCTGACGAAGGCCGGCGCGACGCGTTCTCGAGCAGCCAGCCGTACAGCCGTGCGGTGGCCAAGGCGGGCGGGCTGCCCATGCTGCTGCCCCCGCTGCCGACCGCGCCGAAGATGGTCGATTCGTATCTCGACCGGTTGGGTGGCCTGCTGCTGCCGGGAGGTGGCGATGTGGAGCCGTCGCGCTATGGCCAAGAAGCACTGACCGACGCCCTGTACGGCATGGTCGGCTTGCACGACGAGTTCGATCTGGCGCTGACCCACGCTGCCATCGAACGCGACCTGCCCGTGCTGGCCATCTGTCGCGGCATGCAGATCTTGAACGTTGCCCAGGGGGGTTCGCTGGTGCAGGATCTGGATGGCGGCGGGCACTGGATGTGCGAGCACACAGTCGACCTCGTGCCTGGGTCGCGTCTGGCAGTGGCGACGCAGGCCAGCACACTGCACCACTGTTACTCGGTGCACCACCAGGGCCTCGACCGGTTGGGCAGCGGACTGGTACCAGTGGCGCACGACGTGCACGGCTTGATCGAGGCCGTCGAATACGCCGACGCATCGTGGGTGGTGGGCGTGCAGTGGCACCCCGAGGACACCACGTCGGTCGAGCCGCCCCAGCAGTCGATCTTCGACGAGTTCGTCCGCCGCGCCGCAACCCACGCCGCGCAGGTCGCCGAAGTCTGACCTGGGCGCGTCGGTCGCCCAGATTTGCGTGAGCGCACAAACGATCCGCGGCTTTGGACGGTCACGCAAGTCTCGCTGAACGTCCTTGCGTGAGACCGCAAAGACGCGGAACGTTTGTGCGTCGCGGTTGTGCGCGGAGGATGGAGGACGGAGGACGAGGGTGGAGGACGAGGCCGTCTGACCGGGCTACAGGCCCAGGCTGTGGGTGACGAAGGTCGCGTGCTTGCTGGCCTCGACCAGCCAGCCGGGGAACACGCCGACGAACAGGGTGAAGCCCACCGCCGCGCCAATCGCCACGGCGGATGACAGCGGCACGCGAACCGCCTCGCGGGCATCATCGCCCGACTCGGGCGGGGCGATCCACATGCTGACCATGATCCGCAAATACAGGAAGGCGGCGATGACCGAAGCCACCATGGCGATGATCGCGATGGCGTAGCTGTGCTCGTCGACCGCGGCCTGGATGACACCGAACTTGGCGATGAAGCCCGATGTCAACGGCACACCGGCCTGCGCCAACAACAGCACGGTCATGCCCAGCGCCAGCGCGGGCTTCGACGCACCCAGCCCACGGAACGACGACAGGTTGGTCTCGGCATCGCCGGTGCGGCCGACCACCGCGATGACCGCGAAGGTGCCCAGCACCAACACGGAGTACAGCATCATGTACAGCAGCGACGACGAGATGCCGAGGCCCCGACCCGCCTGCCCGGCTGTGTGGCCCGATGCCTCGACCCCCACCAGAATGAAGCCGGCGTGGCTGATGGATGAGTAGGCCAGCATGCGTTTGACGTTGGTCTGCACCACCGCCAACACCGAGCCGACCACCAACGTGATGACCGCGATGGCCCAGATGGCGGGTCGCCAATCGTCTCGCCAGTTGGGCAGGCCCATGTTCAGCACTCGCAACAGTGCTGCGAACGCAGCGACCTTGCCGGCCGAGGCCATGAACGCAGTGACCGGCGTGGGTGCACCCTGATACACGTCGGGCGTCCAGAAGTGGAACGGCACGGCCGCCACCTTGAAGCCCAACCCCACGATCAGCAGCGCTACACCCGCCAAGACGAATGCGTCCTTGCGTTCAGTGGCGACCGACGAGTTGAACGACTGGAAGATGGCGTCGAGGTTGGTCGAACCGGTGCCGCCGTAGATGAGGGCGATGCCGTACAGGAAGAAGGCCGACGAGAAGCCGCCGAGGACGAAGTATTTGATGCCGCTTTCCTGGCTCTCGATGCGACGCCGATGGCTGGCCGCCAACACGTACAGCGAGATCGACAGCACTTCCAGGCCCAGGAACAGCACGATCAGATCGTTGGCCGACGTCATGACCACGCCGCCGATGGCCGCCATCAGATACAGCCCGTAGACCTCGGGACCCTCCAGATCTTCGCGACGCAGATAGTCGTCGGTGATCAAGCTGGCCAGCAGTACGGACGCACAGATGGCAATGGTCGCGAACATCGCGAAGCCGTCGAAGGCGACAGCGCCCTGCACCAACGTGCGCGCACCCTGATCGGTGATGTCGTCCCACAGCACGAAGCACATGACCATCGCCGCGCCGGCGGTGGTGGCGGTGAACGCCGCGTACAACCCGCGCGGCCAGCGCGGCGTCAGCGCGCCCAGGACCAACAGGGTCAGCCCACCGCCCAGCAAGATGAGCAGTGGTGACAGATCGAACCATGCGATCGGCGGCCCGGTGAACACTTCGGCGGCGATCACGGCTGCTCCTCGTCGCCTGGCTCGGTCGCTACTTCATCGGCCGACTGGGTGAGGGGCTGGGGCACGCCCGGCTCGACGTAGCCCGTCTTTTCGCTGACGTGGGTGATGAGTGCGTTCACACTGGGCTCGATGCGGTCCAGCATCGGCTTGGGGTACACGCCACAGAACACGATCAGGCCGATGAACGGCAACAACACCGCGGCCTCTTTCAGCTTCAGTTCGGGGAACGAGCGGTTGTCGTCGCTGGGCTCGCCGTGGAACACACGTTGGTAGGCCCACAGCAGATACAGCGCCGCCAGAATGACACCGGTGGCGGCCACCACGGTCCACCAACGAGCTGTGAGGAACGAGCCGATGAGGATGAGGTACTCGCCGGCGAACCCGTTCAGACCGGGCACGCCGATGGACGACAGCATCACGATCATGAATGCCCCGGCGAAGATGGGCGCCACCTTCTGCAGACCCGACAGCTCGGCGATCTCGCGGGTGTGCCGGCGTTCGTAGATCATGCCGACCAACAAGAACAGCGCGCCGGTGCTGATGCCGTGGTTGATCATCTGCAGCACGCTGCCGCTGAGCGATTGCGACGTGAACGCGAACGAACCGAGGACGATGAAGCCGAGGTGCGCGACCGACGAGTACGCGACCAAACGTTTCAGGTCGGTCTGCATGGTGGCAGCGATGGCGCCGTACAGGATGCCGACGACCGCCAGCGTCAGGAACAGCGGCCGGGCCCAGTACGAGGCCTCGGGGAACAGGTACAGACCGAACCGCAGCAGGCCGTAGGTACCCAACTTCAGCATGACACCGGCCAGGATGACCGAGCCGCCCGTGGGCGCCTGCGTATGCGCGTCGGGCAGCCAGGTGTGCAGCGGGAACATGGGTACCTTCACCGCGAACGCAACAGCGAACGCGAAGAACAGCCATCGTCCGGTGGAGGCCGCGAACTGCGCCTTCTCGGCGATGACGACCAGGTCGAAGGTCAGATAACCCACGCCGTTGCTGCGCGCCAGCATGGCGGTGGCGACCACGCCGACCAACATGAAGGCCGAGCCCACCATGGTGTACAGGAAGAACTTGGTGGCCGCGTAGACCCGGTTCTCGTACCCCCATCCACCGATCAGGAAGTACATGGGCACCAGGACGATCTCGAAGAACACGAAGAACAGGAACAGATCGAGGCTGAGGAAGCTGCCCATCATGCCCGCCTCGAGCAACAGCATCCACGACAGGTAGCGCTTGTGATCGTGGTGCGGGTCGATGCCGATGATCACCAACGGGAACAGCACACCGGTCAAGACCACCAGGAACAGCGAGATGCCGTCGACGCCCAGGTTCCACGAGATGCCCCATGGCTCGATCCACGGGTGCTTGCTGATGAACTGGAAGCCGGCGTCGGCGGTGTCGAACGACGACATCGTCCAGATCGACAGCGCGCCGGTGAACACGCTGGCGAGCAGTGCGACCAACTTGATCCATTCAGGGCGACGGTTCGACAGCAGTGCCACGACCAGTGCGCCGCCCGCCGGCACCATCACCATCGAGGTGAGAATCGGGAACGACATCAGAGCACACCTCTGACGATCACGAACCACGCCAACAACAACACGACCCCCACACCGAGTGCGGCAGCGTACTGACGCACATACCCCGTCTGTACCTTGCGCACTTCGCCAGCGGTGCCTCGCACCAGCCGACCGACGCCGTTGACGGCACCGTCGATCACGTTGCGGTCGAACCAAGACAACGCCTGGAAGCTCTTGCGCCCGGGCCCGCCCATGAACGCGCTGACGCTCTGGTCGTACATCCAGCCCTGCTCGAGGATGGCCGGCTCGAACGCCTTGGCCTTCTTGCGGGCATACACCAGGTAGGCCAGGAAGATACCGACCAGACCGATGGCGGTGGCGATCAGCGCGAGCGGCAACTTCGCGGTGTCGCTCTCGTGACCGCCGACGACCGGCTCGAGCCACGATGCCAGCCTCTCGGTCTTGTGGCTGAACGGCAGGTTCATTCCCCCGCCCACGGTTGACAGGCCTGCAAGCACCACCAGTGGTGCCACCATGATCCACGGGCTCTCGTGCGGCTGCAGATCGCCACGGGCGCCGTGTTCGTCGTGGGCGTCGTGCCAACGCGCCTCGCCGTAGAACACCATGATCACCTGGCGAGTCATGTAGTAAGCGGTCAACAGTGCGGTGACCAGCCCCACGAACCACAGCACCGGGCTCTTGTCGTATGCCGCCAACAAGATGTCGTCCTTGCTCCAGAAGCCGGCGAAGGGCGGCACGCCGGCAATTGCCAGCCAGCCGACGATGAAGGTGCCGAAGGTGATCGGCATGAACTTTCGCAGCGCGCCCATGCGACGCATGTCTTGTTCGTGATGCATGCCGTGGATGACTGAACCCGATCCCAGGAACAGCAGCGCTTTGAAGAACGCGTGGGTGACCATGTGGAAGATGGCTGCGACGTACGCACCCGAACCCACCGCCAGGAACATGTACCCCAACTGGCTGATGGTCGAGTACGCCAGCACCTTCTTGATGTCGTTCTGAGCCACCGCGATGGTCGCTGCGAACAGCGCTGTGGCACATCCCACGATGGCGATGACCGTTGGCGCATAGCTGGACGAGACTTCGAGGATGGGCGCCATTCGGCACATCAGAAAGACGCCGGCAGTCACCATGGTGGCCGCGTGGATCAGGGCAGAGACAGGGGTGGGACCTTCCATGGCATCGGGCAGCCACAGGTACAGCGGCAGCTGTGCGCTCTTGCCGCAGGCGCCGACGAAGGCGAACAGTGCGATCGCAGTGGCCGTGGTCTTGGTGAGGCCGTCGGCCGCAGCGTTGATGCCGAGGTAGCTCAACGTGCCCGTTGCCTGGAAGGCAAAGAACATCGCCATCATGAAGCCCCAGTCGCCGACGCGGTTGGTGACGAAGGCCTTCTTGCCGGCGGTGGCTGCGCTGCCGCGCTCGTGCCAGAACGAGATGAGGAAGTAGCTGCACGTGCCCACGCCCTCCCACCCCAAGAACGTGACCAACAGGTTCTCGCCCAGTACCAAAATCAGCATGCTGAAGGCGAACAGGTTGAGATACAGGAAGAACTTCGAGAACCGTGGATCGCCGTGCATGTATCCCACGGCGTACAGGTGGATCAGCGTGCCGATGCCCGTCACGAACAGGCACATGGTGATGCTGAGCGGGTCGGCCAGGAACGCCATGTCGACGCGCAGCGAGCCCACCGGCAGCCACTGGAACAGCGTCACCACGTGATGCCGCTCTTCCTCTGACTTCGACACCAGATCCAGGAAGACGCCAGCCGTCACCACGAAGGCACCGCCGCACATGAGTGAGGCCAGATAGCCGGCTTTCGGATCGCCAAGCACCCGGCCGAACAGCAGGATGATGAGGAACCCGGCCAGGGGCAGGGCAGGGATGAGCCAGACGAGGTCGACCATGATCAGCCCTTCAGCTCGGTGAGATCGTCGGCGGTGGCATTCGGACGGCGGCGCAGGATGGCCACGATGATGCCCAGGCCGACCACGACCTCGGCGGCGGCAACCACCAACACGAAGAACACGGTGGTCTGGCCGCCGATATCACCGAGTCGCTTGGCCAGCGAGACGAAGCTGAGGTTGACGGCGTTCAGCATCAGTTCGACGCACATGAACATGACCAGCGGGTTGCGACGCACCATGACGCCGACCACGCCGATCGTGAACAGCACCGCGGACAGCACCAGGTACCAGGTTGTCGTGGGCTCGGCAGCGATCACGACGCGTGCTCCTGGGGCGTGGCCCGCTGCGGGCGCCGCGACAGCAACACCGTGCCGACCACCGCTACGACCAGCAGCACCGAGACGAGCTCGAACGCGAACACATGATCGCTGAACAGGTTGCGGGCGATCTGGCGGACGTTGCCGTCGCTGTCGCCCGACTGGGTGGGAATGTCCAAGCCCGCGCCCGATGTCGTGCGCACCGAATCACGAGCCTGCACGATGGCGGTGACCAAGATGCCCAGCAGACCACCGCCGACGACCACGGCCAGCGGACGCTGTACCGGGATCGGCTCGATCTGCAGGTTCTCGGACGCATCGACGCCCAGCAGCATGATCACGAACAGGAACAACACCACGATTGCCCCGGCGTACACGATGACCTGCACTGCGGCCAGGAAGTGCGCGTCTTGGGCCACGAACAGCACGGCCACGCCGAACAGCGTCAGCACCAAGCTGAGCGCGGCATGCACCGGATGGCTGCGGATGACGACGCCGATGGCCCCACCGATCACCATCAGCGACGCGCAGATGAAAACAAAGAGCTCCATCAGCGATCTCTCGAAATGGTGCGGACTGTCTTCACTGCGTCGGCTTCGGGTTGTTTGGGTTCGGGGGCGCGCACGCCGTGGCCCAGTTCGCTGCTCCAGCCGACCTCGCCGATGAAGTCGGCATCGCCCGACGGCGATGTGGCCCGCATCCATCCACTGGTCAGTAGATCTTCACCTTCGCGCCAGTCTTCCCACGGCAACTGCTGTGGACGACCCGTGTCGTCAACGACCAGTTCGGCCTTGGTGTAGATGGCGTCCTTTCGATCGGTGAAACTGAACTCGAACATCTTGCTCTCGGTGATCGCCTCTGTGGGGCACGCCTCGACACAGAGATCGCAGTGGATGCACCGCAGGTAGTTGATCTCGTACACGAACCCAAATCGCTCGCCGGGCGACTTCGGCTCGGCCGGATCGTTGTCGGCACCGCGCACGTAGATGCAGTTGGCGGGGCAGACGCCTGCGCACAGCTCGCAGCCGATGCACTTCTCCATGCCGTCCTCGTACCGGTTCAGCACGTGGCGCCCGTGCATGCGCTCGGGCTTGTCGATCTTCTCGTCGCGCCCTTCGGTCTGCTTGCCCTTCTTGGCAACGCGGCCGCCTGAGTACGACGTGGTCACGCGCTGACCACCGAACAGACGATGCTGCCGCACAGTGACGAGGAATCCGTCGAAGTAGCCCATCAGAACATCGCCCCTTCTCGCTGACGATTGCGCGCACTGACCGTGGTGGCAGCAACCAGCAACAGCGCACACACCGCAAACACCCCGGCCGAGATCAACCCCACGATCCAACGATTCCAGCCTTCGTCCTGACCGACGCGGAATGCGGCCAGCAGCATGAACCACGCCAGCGACACAGGGATCAGCAACTTCCAGCCCAGGTTCATGAGCTGGTCGTAGCGAAGCCGAGGCAGCGTTGCCCGGAACCAGACGTACACGTACAGGAACACGAGCAGCTTCAACAGGAACCACACGGTGCCGTTCAGGAAACCGAGTTGCAGGTCGCCGTCCCACTGAACGTTGCCGACGTTCACGGTGAGCGGCTGCGGGCCGCCGAAGAACAACGTGACGATGACGGCGCTCATGGTGATGGTGTTCATGAACTCGGCCAGGAAGAACAGTGCGAAGCGGATGCTGGAGTACTCGGTGTTGAATCCGCCGACCAGTTCTTGCTCGGCCTCGACCAGGTCGAACGGCGGACGGTTCAGCTCGGCGGTTGCCGCGATCATGAAGATGAAGAACGGCAGGAAGCCGGTGGTGACCAGATGCCAGTTGCCGGTGCCGCCCTGCGCATCGACGATGCCGCTGGTGCTGAGCGTGCCGGCAAGCAACAGCACCGATGCAATGCTGAGGCTGAGTGCGGCCTCGTAGCTGACCATCTGCGCCGAGGCGCGGACCGAGCCCAGCAGTGGGTACTTCGAGCCTGATGCCCAGCCCGCCAGCATGATGCCGTAGACCGCGATGGAGCTGAGCGCCAGCAGCAACAGCACGCCGATCTGCGGGTCGGCCAGCTGCACGCGAGTCTGGCGACCGAACCAGCTGACCAGACCGACCTTGTCGCCCGTGAAGTCGCCACCCAGCGGGATGACCGACCACACCAGGAACGCCGGCACGAACGACAGGTATGGCGCCAGCTTGAACACGAAGCGGTCGGACTGCTCGGGGATGAGGTCTTCCTTGAAGAACAGCTTGATGCCGTCGGCGAGGGTCTGCAGGATGCCGAACGGCCCTGCCTTCGCGGGGCCGATGCGGTTCTGCATTCCGGCGATTGCCTTGCGTTCGAACCAGACCATCAGCATGGTGGCGACCAGACCGATGACGAAGACCACGACGACCTTCAGCAGCACCACCAAGACGTCGCCGGTGTCGAGATCGCCGATCAGCAGCGGATCCATCGCCAACATCAGAGGTTCTCGATTCGCACGTCAATGACGGCGGCGGTGCAGTCGATCAGTTCGCCGACGGTGCCGCCGGGCTGGTTGAACGGCACCCACACGGTGCCACGCAACACCGATGCGTCGGGCTGCACAGTGGCCACGATGCTGGCTTTCGAGCTGGACACCTTGACCTCGGCACCCGGCAGCACGCTGGCTCGTTCGATGTCGAGCGGATGGACGTGCACGGCGAAGCCGGGCGACAGATGGGCCAGTGACGGGCTGTTGACGGTACCGACGGCCTGGTCGTACAGCTTGCGGCTGACGACGAGCCGGAAGTCGTAGCTGTTGCGGTCGGCTCGTGATGCCGCTGCCGGTGGGTTGATCGGGTCGATGGTGCTGGGCACAGCGGCCAGCACACCATTGCGAGCGGTGCGGAGCGCGTCGGGCGTGACCCCCGCATACGACGTGACCATGTGCGCGATGGACGCAGTGACGTCGTCGACCGATGTGTAGCCGAA
>JANNFQ010000169.1:0-4686 GCA_031380045.1 Acidimicrobiaceae bacterium | reverse complement strand
GTGCGGGCCCAGACGATGTCGCTGCGTGAGCGCGAGTTCGTGTTGGCAGCACGAAGTTTGGGCGCCAAGCCCGGACGTGTCATCTATCGCGAGATCCTGCCCAACCTGGTGCCGGCCATCCTGACGGTTGCGTTCACCGGTCTCAGCATCCTCATCGCTGCCGAGGGCGCCCTGGCGTTCCTGGGCCTGGGCGTCGAGATCGGCACGCCCACGTGGGGCAAGCTCATCGACGCGAATCGCAACAAGATCGACACTGCATGGTGGGCCACGATCTTCCCGTGCATCATGTTGTTCCTGACTGTGTTGTCCTTCAACCTCATCGGCGACCGATTGGCGCGCCGCTTCGACATCAGGCAGGCCGGCGTATGAGCGATCTCATCCAGGCCTCCAGCCGAGACCTCGAGGGGCCACTGCTGGAACTGACCGACGTGACCACCCACTTCAAGACCCCGCGCGGTCTGGTGCGGGCAGTCGACGGCGTCAGCTTCACGCTGGAACGTGGGCATGCCCTGGGCATCGTGGGCGAGAGCGGTTCGGGCAAGACCATCCTGTCGCGCTCGATCATGGGCCTGCTGCCACCTCGCGGCACCGTCCGTGGGGGCAGCATTCGCTTCGAAGGTCGCGAGATCGGCAACCTGAACCGCAAGCAGATGCGCGGCGTGTGGGGCAAGGAAATGGCGATGATCTTCCAAGATCCGATGACCTCGCTGAACCCGGTCATGAAGATCGGCCGGCAGATCTCGGAGCCATTGCAGATCCACCTGGGCATGAGCAAGCAGAACGCGTGGGCCACGGCCGAACGACTGCTGCAGGACGTGCGCATCCCCGAGGCCAAGCGCCGCCTGGATCAATACCCACACGAGATGTCGGGCGGTATGCGCCAGCGCGTCATGATCGCCATTGCCCTGGCATGTGGTCCAACAGCGCTGTTCGCCGACGAGCCCACCACAGCCCTGGACGTCACCGTGCAGGCGCAGATCCTCGACCTGCTGGGCGAGCAGCGCAAGGACCGCAACATGTCGCTGATCCTGGTGACCCACGACCTGGGTGTCGTGGCCGGTCACACCGACGAGATCGCCGTGATGTATGGCGGCAAACTGGTCGAGAAGGCGACGACCAAGCGATTGTTCGCGAACATGAAGATGCCGTACACCGAGGCATTGCTGCTGAGCATTCCGAAAATGGCCGATCCCAGCCACACCAGGCTCAACGCCATTGCCGGTCGGCCACCCGACCTCGTTCATCCTCCGGTCGGCTGTCGGTTCGCGCCGCGCTGCCCGTACGCCGCACCCAAGTGCGTGGCCGAAGAACCGCCGCTGATCGAGGCGGCCGACGACCCGGGGCACCTCTACGCGTGCTGGTACCCGGTGGGCAGCCCCGAGTACCACGAAGCAAAGGTACGAATCGCCGAGCGCAACGCCACCCTGGCAGGCGCCGCAGCCGCAGGAGGTCAGTAAGCAGCATGGCGGGTACCGGAACAGCACATTTACGCGACCCCAACGAGGCGTTGCTGCGCATCGAAAATCTGGTGGTCGAATTCCCGGTGGGGCGCACGGGCCTGAAGGTCAACGCCGTCAGTGGCATCAGCCTCGATGTCTTGAAGGGTGAAACGTTGGGGCTGGTCGGTGAGTCGGGATGTGGCAAGAGCACCACCGGTCGCGCCATCATGCAACTGCCACGGCCAACCAGCGGGTCGGTTCTGTTCGAGGGCAACGAACTGACCAAGATGTCGGGCGACTCGATGCGCGAGGCGCGCACGCGCATGCAGATGATCTTCCAAGATCCGATCTCGTCGCTGAACCCGCGCCGCAAGGTCCGCCAGATCGTGATGGAACCACTCAGCATCTGGAAGCGGGGCACCGCTGCCGAACGCGACCAGAAGGTCGACGCGCTACTCGAGCAAGTGGGCATCGACCCGCAGCGCGCGGCCGAGAGTCAGGCGCACCAGTTCTCGGGTGGCCAGTGCCAACGGATCTCGATTGCTCGCTCGCTGGTGCTGGACCCATCGCTGATCATCTGCGACGAGCCGGTCAGCGCCCTCGACGTCAGCGTGCAGGCGCAGGTGCTGAACCTGTTGGAAGACCTGAAACGCGAGTACGGGCTGACGCTCATCTTCATCGCTCACGACCTTGCCGTGGTCAAGAACATCAGCGACCGCGTGGCCGTCATGTACCTGGGCAAGATCTGCGAGGTCGCGCCGTCGGACATGCTGTACCGCAACCCGATGCATCACTACACGTCGGTGCTGCTGAACTCCATCCCGGTGCCCGATCCCGAGATCGCGATCACCAAGACGGCCATCGAGGGCGAGCCGCCCTCGCCGGTACTACCCCCGCCCGGTTGCCGGTTCAACCCGCGCTGCCCTGCTGCACAAGACATCTGTCGAATCGACGAGCCGCAGTTACGCGAGATCGACCCCGGTCACTTCGTGGCATGCCACTTCCCCATGACCGTCACGCCGGTGTCGCTGAACTAGCGCCCCGGTCGGGGCGTTAGCTGTTCGTGAAGATGGGCGGTCGGCGCTCGAGAAACGCGGTCATGGCTTCTCGATGATCGGCCGTGGCCGAGGCCATGATCTGCTGACGATTCTCGAGATCGATGGCTGCCTGCATGCCGGGAATCTCGAGGGCACTCCACATGCCCTCCTTCGTGAGTGCGACGCCGAACGGCGAGTTCGACATGACCTGCTCGGCCTTGGCGAAGGCGGTATCGAGCAACGCATGGTCGTCGACCAGGTCGACGACCAGACCGATGCGAAACGCCTCTTCGGCATCGAACACCCGTCCCGTCAACATCAGTTCCTGAGCGCGTGAGGCACCGATCAATCGCGGCAACACCCAGCTGGTACCGATGTCGCAGGCCGACAACCCGATGCGGATGAAGGCGGCGTTGAACCTGGCCGAACGAGCGGCCAGCCTGATGTCGCTGCCCAGCACCAGCGCGAACCCACCGCCGGCCGCCGGCCCGTTCACTGCGGCAATCACCGGTTGCGGCAGCGATCGCAGGTGCGGGATCAGCGAGGCGATGTGGCGTTGCGTGGCGAAGCCGGTCTGGGTTCGTCCCATCGACTCGGTGTGCGGCGTGGTGCCGTAGCCGCCCAGGTCGAGGCCTGCACAGAACCCGCGACCCGCACCGGTCAGGACGACCACGCGCACATCAGGATCAACGGCGATGGCATCGAGATGGTCGTGCAACGACTGCACCAGATCGGCTGTCATCGCGTTCAGCTTGTGCGGGCGGTTCATCGTCAGCTGAACGATGCCGGGCCGAGGGGTGCTGCGCTCGAGCGGAGTAGACGCAGCAGGGTCGTTGATGGATGCCATCTGCCCATCGTGACCGACGGGTGCACGGCATCGACGAGTCGGCGAGGCCCGTCGGTGTCGCACCCCCTTGCTACGGTCGAGATCGTGCCAGCCATTGCCCCAGTCGTTCTCGAAGCAAAGGACCCGGACCGCGAGGGTGGCTTGTCGGGGGCCACGATTCTGGCGACACCGCTGCGCTCTACCCTCATGCCGCTGCGCAACGGCGGCGGCGACCCAACCACGGTGCTGTCGCCGGGTGAGTTCTGGCGCGCCAGCCAGACGCCCGACGGCCCGGGCACAGTTCGCCTCACCTGGGGTGGCGGCCAGTGCACGGTGCGTTCGTGGGGTCCCGGAGGCGACTGGATGGCGCAACGCGTTCCCGACCTGATCGGTCTCAACGACCCGGGCTTCACCTTCGTCGACGCCCATCCAGCCATCATGCGCGCCCAGCGAAACCACCCAGATCTTCGGGTGGGTGCCAGCGGCAACCTGTACCACGAGCTCTTGCCCACCATTCTGGCTCAGCGCATCACCGCCGGCCAGGCCGTTGCGCAGTGGCGGCTGCTGTGCCTGAAGTTGGGTCAGCCGGCGCCGGGGCCACACGGCCAGCTGCGCCTGCCACCGGATCCCGAACGACTGGCCGCCATGCCCAGCTGGTGGTTCCATCCGCTGGGCATCGAGCGCGGCCGCGCCGACACACTGCGCACCGTGGCGCGACACGCGGGCCGGCTGTGGTCATGGAGCCAGCTGCCCGTTGGTGAATGCATGCACAAGCTGGCATTGCTGCCGGGCGTGGGCGAGTGGACCATCGGCCTGGTGCTGGCGTCGGCATTGGGCGAGCCCGACGCCATCGCAGTGGGCGACTACCACCTGAAGAACATCGTCGCCCATGCACTCACCGGTCGCGCCCGCGGTACCGACGATCAGCTGGTGGAACTGTTGCAGCCGTATCGAGGTCACCGCGGACGCGTGGTCCGCCTGCTGATGCTCGACGGTCACCGCGCCCCCAAGTTCGGCCCGCGCCAACGTATCGTGCCGATCCATCATTGGTGAGCATCGTTCCTGCTCAAGCCGGTCATCTCCACACAGCTCGCGGGGGTAAGGCAGTGCTAGCGTCGACCGGCCGATGAGTACTGTCACTGCGCCCGTCCAGACGTCCGCCGACCACTCGTCGTGGCGATCGTACGTACGCCGCGCCGGTATCGCCTATCTGGTCTCGAGATTATGCGTCGTCGCCGGCGCCGCCATCGTGGCCGCGCAAGAGGTTGCTGCGAGTAACCGAAAGGGACTCCCCCGCCCCGACAACGCGACCGGGCTGATCATGCAGGTCCTGACGTCGTGGGACGGCGCCTGGTACTACCGCATCATCCGCTCGGGCTATCCC
>JANNFQ010000148.1:0-1531 GCA_031380045.1 Acidimicrobiaceae bacterium | reverse complement strand
GGTCATCGACATCTATCCCAGTGCCACGGCCGAGCTGGCGCACGTGGTGCTGCCCGCCACCGACATGTACGAGCGCGACGACCTGAACATCGTCAACATCGGCACCAGCGCGCAGCCCTTTGCGCAGTACACACCAGCGGTCGTCGCGCCCAAGGCAGAACGGCGGCCAGAGGGGTGGATCGCGCATCGGCTGTTGCACGAGATGGACCTGCCGTCGATCCTGGACGACGAGCAGCCCGACCCGTGGGCCAAGTGGCGGCACATGTTGGAGCGCGGTTCTGGAGTGTCGTTGGATCACTTGCAGCAGACCGGTCTGGCCGAAGTGCTGCCGACCCCGGCGCCGGGCGAGTTCTTCGATCGTCAGGTGCACACCGACGACGGCCGCGTCGACTGCTGCCCGGCGTCGTTCGCAGAGGCCCTCGACCGATGCCGACAGTTGTTCGACGAGGAGAGCGACCAGCTCGCGTCGGGCACGTCACGACTGCGCCTCATCCACCGGCGCGACGCATGGATGCACAACTCGTGGTTCTCGAACGTGTCGCGGATGAAGCGCGGCGGCCGTACCACGAACCCACTCGGCATGCACCCCGACGACGCCGTTGAACGCGGTCTGGCCGATGGCGAACTGGTCAGCATCACCAGCGATCACGGTTCGGTCGACGCCGTGATCGAGTACGACCTGGAGCTGATGCCGGGTGTGGTGTCGATGGTGCACGGCTGGGGTCACACTGCCAGCCCGCGCATGCGCGTGGCCCACCATTCGCCCGGCACCAATCCCAACATCTTGCTGCCGGTGGGCGCAGGAAGCTTCGAGCCGTTGTCCAGCCAGGCGCACATGACCGGCGTCGCCGTTGACGTTCGTCGTGCGCAGCCCGTGGGGTAAGCCGTTGCAACCGGTCCGCCAGCGAGTCGCCCACAACACGTTCACGGACCGAAATGCCGTGTGAACCTCATCAAGAGGCAGTAAACCCGGCTGAGCGGTACAGCGTGTACAGGATGTGATGATGGCGACGCCACCCGGCACGCAGGACTACGACGACTTCTTTCGGGTCGAGTACCCCAAGCTCGTCGCAGTCGCGCTCGGGCTGACCGGCAATCACGACACGGCATGCGAGCTGGCTCAGGAGGCCTTGCTGCGCTGTCATCGATCGTGGCCGCGGGTCTCGTCGATGGATGTGCCAGGGGCATGGGTCAGGCGCGTGCTCATCAACCTGGCCACCGATCTGCATCGATCGGTGCAACGCGGGCGCCGGGCGCCGACCTGGGCGCGGGCCGACGACGTGATCACCTTCGCCGACCCGGCAGTGGATGGTTGGTGGACGGCGGTACGTGCGCTGCCCGATCGGCAACGGGCGGTCGTCGTGCTGCACTACCTCGAGGATCGATCGGTACTGGACGTGGCCGAGGTGATGGGCATCGCCGAGGGAACGGTGAAGGCGACGCTGGCCAAAGCACGGCGGACATTGGCGCGCACGATGGTGAGGGAGCTATGACGATGGACGAGATCGATCGTGTCGGACGGCATGCAGCC
>JANNFQ010000420.1:0-27233 GCA_031380045.1 Acidimicrobiaceae bacterium | reverse complement strand
GCGGTCAAAGTGGTCTTGCCATGGTCGATATGACCCATCGTGCCAATATTGACATGCGGCTTCGTACGCTCGAACTTCGCCTTACTCATTGGGAGACCTTCTCCTGTGTTCGTGGTGTGCAGTGAATGTTGGTTGTGGTAGCGGCGACCGGGATCGAACCGGTGACCTTCCGATTATGAGCCGGATGCTCTGACCATCTGAGCTACGCCGCCAGGGCTTTGCCGTCCGGGCGAGGAACGGATCGACGGCGAACCGACGACCGTGCCCGACCGGTGGTCGAGCCCTCTATCGGAGTCGAACCGATGACCTACGCCTTACCATGGCGTTGCTCTACCTACTGAGCTAAGAGGGCAGTGGCGCGCGGACGTCCCGCAGACCAGCGAGCAAGCATAGCGGGCACCCAACCCCATCGGCCACGTCATTCCGCGTCGTTTCACGGTATGACCAGGCAACGAGCGACGGCCCAGCGGGTCAGCGCCGGTACCATCGGCCGACTGTGGGCAACTCGATTCACCTCCGTCCCGCCAAGGCCGCCGACGCCGAGGCGATTCGCGCCATCTACAACCACGAGGTGCTGACCACCACGGCCACCTTCGACCTGGTCCCACGCACCCTGGCCGACCAGCAGCACTGGTTGGCCGCGCGATCGGGTGCGTTCTCGGCGATCGTGGCGGTCGATCGCGACGAGGTCGTCGGATTCGGATCGCTGTCGCCTTACAAAGAGCGCGCCGCGTATCGAACCAGCGTGGAGGATTCGGTGTACGTGCGCCGAGATCGCAACGGCGAGGGAATCGGCCGGTTGCTGCTGACCGAGTTGCTGGATGTTGCCGCATCCAGCGGATTCCATTCGGTGTTCGCCCGCATCGAGGCCAGCGGCGCAGCGTCCAGAGCGTTGCACGAACGGTGCGGCTTCCAATTGCTGGGCATCGAACGCGAGACCGGCCGAAAGTTCAACCGTTGGCTGGACGTCGCGCTGATGCAATGCCTGCTGCACGAACGCCCCTGACGCCCCACCCGGTTTGACACAAACGTTCGGAGTCACAGGTGCTGGTCAGACCATTGCATGTTTGACACAAACTGGGTGAGGGGCTCGGGGGTCAGCTGAGGCCGAGGGTTTCCGCTTCGGCGGCGAGCTCCAGCCATGACTCTTCGGCTCGATGCAGTTCGGCCTGCACGACGGTCAGTTCGCTGCCCAACCGTTCCAGCTGGCGATGATCAGAGGGCGCGGCCAACTGCTGCACCAACGCGTCGCGCCGCTTGGTGGTGGCCGCCACCGAGCGTTCGGCTTGCGACAGCAGCCGCCGCAGCGTGGATGGGCTGCGGGTGCTGGCTGGTCGAGGCACGGGCGGCGGCGAGACACGAGGTGCTGAAACTCGTGGAGCATTGCGGCCGGCCGACGGCCTGGCGGTGGATGCGGCTGCTGCAGCTGTTCGCTGGGCCAGCCACGCGGCCACCCCACCTCTGATGGCCCGGATGTGACCGGTTTCGTCCAGCGCCAGCAGGTCATCGACGGTTCGATCGAGGAAGGCCCGGTCGTGACTGACGATCACGGCGATGCCCGGCCAGTGGTCCAACATGTCTTCCAGGGCCCGCAAGGTATCCAGGTCGAGGTCGTTGGTGGGCTCGTCCAGTAGCAGCACGTTCGGTTGCTCGATGAGTGTCAGCAGCAGCTGCAGCCGCCGCCGCTCGCCACCGCTGAGCGTGCCGATGGCAGCGAACTGGGCGTCGCCGTCGAACCAGAAGCGCCGCATCAGGGTGACATCGGCAAGCGACGGCTCGCCCTTGTCGCCGGCGATGGCTTCACGTACCCGTTGCGTCAGATCCAGGTCGCGGCCCAACTGGTCGTAGTAACCCACCTGCACCGTGACGCCGCGCTCGACCACCCCGGCCGTGGGCTGCAGACGCCCTGCCACCAGATCCAGCAGGGTCGACTTGCCCACTCCGTTTGGGCCGACGACACCGATGCGGTCGCCAGGCTCGAGCTGCATCGACAGCGAGCGCAACACCGGCGTTCCATCGGGCCACGAGAAGTGCACGTCGCGCAGCTCGACGCCCTTCGACCCCAGCCGTTGCGAGCCGAGCGACAGCTCCAGATCGCCGGCACGAGCCGCGGCCTGTGCCCGCCCTTCGACCAACGCAGTGGCAGTAGCGATGCGTGCCTTGGGTTTGCTGGTTCGAGCCGGTGCGCCGCGCCGTAACCAGGCCAGTTCCGTCTTGGCCAGGTTGCGGCGAACTTGCTCGGCGGCCTCGGCCCGACTCTCGCGCTCGCTGCGACCGTCAAGGTAGGCGGCATAGCCCGAGCCGCTGTGGATGCCCAGGGGCACGTGCAGGTAGCCGACGCCGCGATCCAGTTCGAGCACGCGGGTCGTGACCGAATCGAGAACATGACGGTCGTGGGTCACCATCACCAGGCCACCACGGAACGCGGCCAGCCACTGCTCGAGGAACGCGATCGCGTCGAGGTCGAGATGGTTGGTGGGCTCGTCCAAGATGAGCGCGTCGTGGTCGTCGGACAGCAGCCGTGCCAACGCCACTCGCTTGGCCTGCCCGCCCGACAGCTGGGCGGTGGACGTATCGGCCAGATCTCCCATGCCCAGGCGATCGAGCATGGCCTCGCCCTGCCAGCCGCGATCCACTGCCTGCGCCACGGTGCCGGTGGGCAGCTTCGGCAGCTGGTCCAGCACACCGACCCGCACGCCTCGGCCCCATCTGACGACCCCCGAATCGGGTCCGGGGTCGATCTCGCGGGCCAGCATCCGCAGCAGGGTGGACTTGCCCGAACCGTTGATGCCCACGACCCCCAGCCGATCGCCGTCGGAGATCGTGACCGAGATGTCGGCGAACAACGGTCGGTCAGGCCGGGCGGCGGCGAGACGAGCGGCATCGATCAGGATCATCGGGCTCCGTCGGGGGGTGTCGCCGTCGGACGCCCGATGATGGCGCCGACGGCGTGTGGTGGGCCGGGAAGGATTCGAACCTTCGTAGGCTGTGCCGGCAGATTTACAGTCTGCTCCCTTTGGCCGCTCGGGCACCGACCCATGATGGTGTTGCGGCTTGTGTTGCGGCCGATCACGCTACCGGCAGGCTGCTCGCCCGACCAACCGGATACGACCAGGCGTCGGCAGCAACCCAATACAATGCGCGCCATGCCAAGTTTCGATGTCGTTTCCGAGGTGGACCGTCAAGAAGTGCGCAACGCCATCGATCAGGCCCAGCGCGAGATCGCCAACCGCTTCGACTTCAAGAACACCGGCTCGTCCATCGAGCAGAGCGAACTGGCCATCACCCTGCGCACCGTGTCAGAAGATCGTCTGACCGCGCTGCGCCTGGTGCTGGAAGAGAAGCTCGTCAAGCGTGGGGTCTCGCTGAAGGGCCTCGAGCACGGCACCATCGAAGAGGCCACACAGAACACCGTGCGTCAGGTTTCGACCATCACGGTCGGCATCTCAAGCGACAAGGCTCGCGAGATCAACCGGATGATCAAGGAGAAGGGCCCGAAGGGCGTCAGCAGCCAGACGCAGGGCGACTCGGTTCGGGTCAGCGGCAAGAAGCGCGACGATCTGCAGGCAGTGATGGCCATGTTGAAGGCCGCCGACCTCGAGATCCCGCTGCAGTTCGAGAACTTCCGCGACTGATCTACTCCGAGCACGAGGCCAGGATCTGGTCCAGCGAGTTCTGTGTGCCGGCCACGTCGCCGCTGTCGTGCTGGGCCAGCACGCCGAAGTTGCGGATCGCGTTGATCGCGCAGGTCCGGCCCTTGGTATCGCTGTGGTCCAGCGTGAACACCGCATTCAGCTCGAAGTTCGCGAAGCCCCACGGCTGGATGATGCGGTCGAGCTTGGTCACCGCGGCAACTCCCGGGTCGCAGCTGTGCACTTCGATCCGTTCGCTGCCGACCTCGGCAACCGTGGTCGTGGCCTCGGCCGGCCCTGCCGCAGCCCACTGCTGCAGGGCAGTCAGCAGGCGGACGCGCCCCGACTCGTCGATGGCCGAGATGGTGGCCGAGACGCAATTCCCATCGGGTGTCGACTGAAAGCCGGTCGTGTCACCGTTCCAGGCGACTGCGGCACTCCACGCGTCGGCCGGGCTGAGCCGACCGGCGAGCACGTAGTACCAGTACGCCATACCTGCCTCATCGACATCGTCGCCGACCCGCTGCGGCACGTCGGTCAAGGTGCGCATCCCGTCCAGTACCGCTGCGTCTGACGAGACGCCGACTTCCAAGATCGAGTTGCGCTCTTCGATGTCCGCCTGCAGGTCATGGCCGATCAGGGCCGCGCCGGCTGTCTGTGGCCCGACGATCCAATCGGTCGCGTAGTCGAAGTCGTACTCGAGGGTCAGCCCCAGCGATTCGCGGAGGTTCGTCGTCTGCTCGCCGATGACCTGTTCGTTCTTGACATCGGGATCGTTGATCTGTTGGCCGGTGACGTTCGCGTCGCCCTCGAAGATGCCGAGGCGACCCGCTCGCGCCGAGCGACCGAGCTCGTTCAAGCCGACGCTCCACTGATAGTGCTGATCCAGCAGTGCCATCGTCATTGCCGGATACAGATTCGCGTCGCGCAACGTCTTCGACAGGTCGGCCAGCTCGTAGATCTTCTTGTCGGTCGGGTCGTACATCACCGGGCGACGGACCGCAGCCATCTCGCCGACACGGTCGAGCTCGAAGTCGCCGGCGACCAGACCCATCGCGCGGTATTCGGCACCCAGATCGGCTTCGGCGGGTTCCAGGCCATAGGTGTTCAGCACCAACTTCTCGGCGTAGTCGTCCAGCGGAAGGGTCTCGATGGTGATCGGTTCCTTCCACTTCAACTCGCGAGCACTGGCGACCGCATCGGCGTAGGGCTTCAGTTCACTGTCCCAGCGCTGATCGAGGACGTACTTCTTCCCGAAGAACAGTCCGCCACCGATGATGCCCAGCACCACGACCAACTTCAACAGACCGCGAATCGGATGACGCTTCTTGCGCTTCTTCTGCGGTGGGGGCTGCAGACCGGCCTGGCCCAACAGCGCGTGGAAGTCGACCGGCTTGGTGGGCCGCTCGGCCCCCGGCTTGCGCTCGATCTTTGCCAGTTGCAACGGCGCGGCAGGCGCAGGCGCCGGGACGAACATGGGCGCGGACGACGTCGCCGAGGCAGGCGCCGCCGAGGCGGCCAGCGCCATTGCCTCGACGCCGGTCAGCATCTGCACGGGTGCGGGGGCCGAAACGGCCGCCACAGGCATCGACACGGGCGTGGAAGTCGGCGTGGACGTCGGCGTGTGATGCGACGACTGGGCCACCTCGCCGCTGGGCAGATCGGGGGTCAGCGCCACGATGCGTGGCAGTTCGATCGGCCCCTCTGGCACGGGCTGCGCAGGTGCGCGTACGGCTGGGGCCACGGCCGAAACCGGTTTGGCTGCGGCGACAGGTGCTTCCGGTTGTGCTGACGTTGGAGCTGGCGGCGTGACGACCGCAGCAGCAGGCTCGACGCGGGCCGCAGGCACCTGAACGGCGGGCACTTCCGGCGTCTCCAGAATCTGGTCCACCACTGCCGACAGCATCGGGTCGTCATCAACGGTGGCCACCACGGTGTCGGGAACCGGTGGAGCGGCGAAGTCGACGGGGGGTGCGAAGGTCGCTGGCTCGACCGGCGGATCATCGAGCACTGCAGACAGAGGTTGGACGCCGAACATCGATTCGTCCAGATCGTCCTGATCGTCCTGATCGTCGTCCAGGGAATGGCCGCCGTGGGCCGCCGCGTTCATGCGCAGCGCCGCCTGGGCCAACGTCTCGGGACCGGCGATCTGGTTCGCCAACTCGACGATGATCGAGGGCAGGTCGCCATCGGTCTTGTACTCGCGTGGTGCATCGTCATCACGTAGGCCAGTGAATGAATCCCAGTCGATGGGCTGCAGTTGCACCAGTTCCCCCGTGGCGCGGCCGGCCAGCGCTGCCGTTGATTCACGCGTTCCGAGTCGGAGCTTGAAGTCGAAGCTGATCGGCTTTTCAGCTCGATCGTCGTCGGGCGTCGAGCGCCGGTCCTGGCCATCCCGTTCGGTTGGCTCGTGTTCGTTCCCGTCCACCACGATGTCAGTATCGGCACCGGTCGTTCAGCCCTTGAGCCAGTGTTGACACGGCGTGCCGATCGCCGCCGTCGAGGACCCGCAATCGAGGGCACCGAGATCGGACGGCTGGGTCGGGTGCCGCAATCGAATCTGATCGTCAGCGCTGAGCTGCATCCGGTCGCGTCGAGGCCACGTAGTAGCCGGAATGTATGTACAACGCCGCCTGCTGCTGTTCGCCATACATGTCGATGATCCGCTCGTCATCGTCGATCGCCAGCGTCACATCCCACCCCATCGACCGCAGTTCGAGCAGCACCCCGCGTTTGAAATCGGCCGGATGCGTCACGTCGTCGTCGCCGCGAAGGATCAACAGATCCCAACGCATCTCGTGACGATGCAGCCAGTCCACGGTCAGTTCGAACACCCACGCCGGACGAGCCGACAACAGCACGATGGTCAGCGACGGGTCGAACAGCGACAGCAGCCTGGGCACGGCCTGCAGCGGTAGATCGTCACCAACTGCACCGAAAAAGCCGCTCCAGTCACGCCGGCCCTGGGGATTGTTCAGGAAGTGCTGGCGGCTGGATGCATCGGACAACACTCCATCGATGTCGACCAGCACGCATTGCCCCGGCGGGCCGGGCTTGTCGTGCCATCGCGCGGACGCCTGCATGCAGCACGGACACTACTTGCCGCCATCATTGCGGCGACACGCGACCAGCATCACGAACCGGCTGGGCTCACGTCGCCTGCGCAGACGAGCCCGCCACGGCTTCCATGCCCACGCCCAGCCGTACCACGTGTGATGACGACGCCACCGAACGTTCAACGTGTGTGCCAGCTCGGCCAACATGCCGGCAGTGAGGAAACCGACCGAGTCGATTGAGTCGCCACGGGTACCGAAGCGCCGCTGGAAGTCGTCGTGCCGTTCGCTGACCATGGTCTGGCCCGAGGCGTGATGTCGGTAGATGGGCGAGTCCATCACCACGATGCGACCCTCGGGCGCCAGGACGCGCAGTGCCTCTCGCAACGTGCGCTCGTAGTCGGTCGAGTAGTGCAGGCTGGCGTTGTAGACGACCACGTCGACCGACCCATCGGCAAACGGCAACGCGTCCATCTCTGCCTGAGAACGAGGAAACGTGGACTGGAAGTGTCGTGCCGCGGCCAGGCCGTCGTGCTCATCGACGAACAGGTCAACCGCGTGCGCGACATGACCGTCGTGGGCAACGCGGTTGGACAACCATCCGACGCCGGCTCCTACGTCGGCGATGCGCAGCGCCGGAGGCGCGCGGCGTATCACTCGGCGGCGCACCGTGCGCCATGTTCGTTGCCGCAACCGCCACTGCCACTCGATCGGTCCACCTGCGGTCGGCGCAGGAAGGCGCCGGAAGTACTCGGGATCACTTGAAGCCCGCCCTTCGGCCAGCCGCACTGTGGTGTAGTCGCGAAGGAAGCCGTCGAAGTGGGCGGCGCGTTGGGCGGTCAGGAAACGATGGATGCCATCGATCACCGGATAGCCCTGCGCGCATGGCTCGCACCGCATGCCATCACCGTCGATCAGAAGTGGTCCGTGGCACGAGGGACACGCGAGTTCGATCGGCGTCGCGCTCACCTGGGGCCCCCGCTCAGTCTTCGGGCGCGGCCTCGGCGGCGCGACGTTGCAGTTCGCTGACGACGCTGGCATCGGCCAGTGTGCTGGTGTCGCCCAGGTTACGGCCCTCGGCCACATCGCGCAGCAGGCGCCGCATGATCTTGCCGCTGCGAGTCTTGGGAAGGTCGGGGGTGAAGTAGATGGTCTTGGGCTTGGCAATGGCGCCGATCTCGGATGCCACGTGGTTGCGCAGCACGGTCTCGTCGACCTCGGCGCCGCCGCGCAACGTGACGTAGGCGATGATCGCTTGACCCGTAGTGGCGTCGCTGGCGCCGACCACTGCGGCCTCGGCCACCGACGGGTGCGACACCAACGCAGATTCGACCTCGGTGGTCGAGATGCGGTGACCGCTGATGTTCATGACGTCGTCGACCCGACCCAACAACCAAAGGTATCCGTCGTCGTCCAACTTGGCGCCGTCGCCGGCGAAGTAGCGATCGTCGAAACGGCTCCAGTACGTCTCTCGATACCGCTGCTGATCGCGCCAAATGCCGCGCAGCATGCTGGGCCACGGCTGGGTCAGCGTCAGGTAGCCGCCGCCCTGTTCGACATGTTTGCCGTTCTCGTCGACCAGCTCGGCGCCGATGCCGGGCAGTGGGAACGTCGCCGACCCAGGCTTGGTGGTGGTGGCACCCGGCAGCGGGCTGATCATGATCGCCCCCGTCTCGGTCTGCCACCACGTGTCGACCACCGGGCAGCGGCTGCCGCCGATGTGCTCGTGGTACCACATCCATGCCTCGGGATTGATCGGCTCGCCGACCGAACCGAGGACCTTCAACGACGACAGATCGTGTTTGGCCGGCTCTTCGATCCCCCACTTCATGAACGTCCGGATCGCCGTCGGTGCGGTGTAGAACTTGGTGACGCCGTACTTCTCGATGATCGCCCAGAAGCGATCGTTGGCGGGAAAGTTGGGCACCCCTTCGTACATGACCTGCGTGGCCCCGTTGGCCAACGGGCCGTAGACGATGTAGCTATGACCCGTGACCCAACCCACATCGGCGGTGCACCAATACACGTCGTCGTCATGCAGATCGAACACGTACTTGTGGGTGAACGCCACCTGCGTCAGATAGCCACCGCTGGTGTGCATGATGCCCTTCGGCTTGCCGGTGGTACCCGACGTGTACAGCAGGTACAGCAGTTGCTCGGAATCCATCGGTTCGGCGGGACACACCGGATCGGCGGCAGCCATCAAGTCGTGATACCAGTGATCGCGACCGTCGGTCATCGACACCTCGTTGCCACCGCGCCGCACCACGACCACATCGGTGATGCTCGGCGTGTCGGCCAGGGCATCATCGGCAACCGGCTTCAACGCCAGGATCTCGCCGCGTCGATATCCGCCATCTGCGGTGATCAAGACCTTGGCCTCGGCATCGTTGATGCGGTCGCGCAACGAGTGCGCGCTGAAGCCACCGAACACCACACTGTGGGCCGCGCCAATGCGGGCGCAGGCCAACATCGCGACCGCTGCCTCGGGGATCATCGGCAGATAGATGTTGACGCGATCACCCTTGGTGACGCCCAGGCCCAACAGCACGTTGGCGAACCGCTGCGTCTCGTCCAGCAACTCGGCGTACGTGACCACACGTGTATCGCCCGGCTCGCCCTCGAAGTAGAACGCCACCTTGTCGCCGCGGCCGGCGTTCACATGGCGGTCCAGGCAGTTGTGGCTGACGTTCAAGGTGCCGCCGACGAACCACTTCGCGAACGGCAGGTCCCACTCGCAGATCGTCGACCATTCGTTGGACCAGTCCAGCAGGTCGGCGGCCTGACGAGCCCAGAACCCTTGGTAGTCGAGGGCTGCCTCGTCGTACATGAACGGCCCTGCAACCAGGGTCTGCTGCTTGAACGCATCCGACGGTGGGAACCGACGGTTCTCCCATTGCAGGGCGTCGATCCCACCAGCACTCGAGTTGTCGGTCATGCTGGCCGACCGTAGCAAAGGCGTCGGCCGAACTCGGAGGGCTGCCAGACGGGGCAGAGAGAGCCGAAGCTCAGACCGCCAGAAGTTCCCGTCGGCTCACCGACCTGTTCCCAGCGGTTCCGGGCCGCCTGGGTGTTGTCCAGAACGTCCTGACGGACGGGAAGCGGCCGAAGCAGGAACTGCGGTCAGATCTCGACTTGCGAGCCGACTTCGAACACCTTGTCGGCAGGCAGGCTGAAGAAGCGGCTGGCGTTGTCGGCGCCGCGGTTCAGCACCACGAACAGTTGCTCGAGCAGTGGATGCATGCCCGGCGCCTTGCCGGCCAAGATCGACTCGCGACCGATGAAGTAGGTGGTGTCGTCGGCATCGAAGTCGAGGCCGCGGTGGTTGATGGTGGCCAATGCCTTGGGCACGTCGGGCTCTTCCATGAACCCGAACCGCAACAGCACCTGGAACACGCCCGGCTCGACCTTGGCGATGATGGCACGTTCTTCCACCGGCACCCTGGGCGCATCGCCGGTCTCGACCGACACGATCAGCGTGGTGCGGTGCAGCACCTTGTTGTGGCGCAGGTTGTTGACCAGCGCCGGCGGGGCCTTGCCAAGATCCTTGAACATGAACACTGCCGTGCCCTCGACGCGCTTCACGTCGGTTGCCTCGTCGAGCACCGCGGCGATCGGCCGCTCGCCGCGATGGATGCGCGCCGCGACCAGCTGCCGGCCGCGTCGCCAGGTGGCCATCTGCACCAGCAGGCCAACTGCGATCAGCAGCGGGAACCAACCGCCGTCGGGGATCTTCGGCACGTTGGCGGCCAGGAAGCACAGGTCGATGGCCAACAGTGGCAGCACGATGGCCAGCGCTTTGAACGGCGACCAATTCCACTTGTCGCGAGCGATGCGGAAGAACAACAGCGTGGTGATGACCATGACGCTGGTGACCGCGATGCCGTATGCGCCGGCGAGCTTGCTGGAGGTTTGGAACCCCACGACCAGCCCGATGCAGCCGACCATCAGCAACCAGTTGACCAACGGCACGTACACCTGGCCCTGGTGCTCGCCACTGGTGTGCCTGATCGCGACACGCGGCAAGTAGTCCAACTGCACCGCTTGGACAGTGAGCGAGAACGCGCCGGAGATGAGGGCTTGCGAGGCAATGACAGACGCCATCGTGGCCAGGATGGCCAGCGGCCAGATCATGAAGTCGGGGGCCATTCGATAGAACGGGCTCTCGATCGCGCCAGGTTCGCGGATGAGCAGCGCTGCTTGGCCGAAGTAGTTCAGCAGCAGACCCGGCAGGACGAGGGAGTACCAGACAACGGCAATGGGCTTGCGGCCGAAGTGGCCCATGTCGGCGTACAGGGCCTCACCGCCGGTGACGACCAGGAAGATGCTGCCGAGCGACAGGAATGCCTTGCCTGGCTCGGCTTGGAAGAAGTCGACGATGTGAATCGGGTTGACGGCTTGCAGCACCGACGGCTGTTGCAACACCTGATTCAGTCCGAGGGTGCCCAGCGTGACGAACCACACCACCATGATCGGACCGAACACCCGCCCAACGGCACCGGTGCCGCGGCGCTGTACGACGAACAGACCCAGCAGGACGATCACCGCGATGGGGATCACGAAATCCTTCACTGCCGACGACGCCACCTCGAAACCCTCGACTGCGCTGAGCACCGAGATGGCGGGCGTGATCAGGCCATCGCCGTACAGCAGCGCTGTGCCGAAAACGCCCAGCATGACCAGCGCTGCCGTGCGCCGCCCGCCTGGGGTCTTCGGCATGACCAGCGCCGTCAGCGCCAGGATGCCGCCCTCGCCACGGTTGTCGGCGCGCATGATGAAGGTGATGTACTTGATGGAGATGATGATCACCAGTGCCCAGAACGCCACCGATGCCAGCCCCAGTGCGTTCGTCTCGTTGACCGTCAGGTCTTGGTGATCGAAGGCTTCGCGAAACGCATACAGGGGGCTGGTGCCGATGTCGCCGAACACCACGCCCAACGCACCCAAGGCCAGCGCGCCCGTACCGACCTTGACGCCATGCCCATGACCTCCGCCTTGGCCGTGGCCGTCGTCGGTGTGCGGGGGTGACACGCCGTCGCCGTCGGTTCCGTCGACCCCGTCGTGAACGACGGCAGTGTCGACGCGCGGGCCGATGTGCACCTGTTCCACGCCGGCAGAGCCCGGATCTTCCGGCTCGACCGGCGCTGGTCCGACCGTCTTGTCCGATGCCACAGGTTCGACACGCTAGCGCTCGTCGGGCAGATCGTCAGATTCAGCACGATGTCGATCTGCATGAGTGGCTCGACCCGCGCCCACCTGCCAGCTGAGCGCCATGAACCCGCCCAGGCCGCTCGGGTCCAGCAATGCCTCGGCCTCGCGCACCCTGCTGCGCATCGACAGGGCTGCGACCGTGGGCGCAGCGGCGCTGGCCTGCCAGATGCGCCGCCCTTCGTCGACCAGGTCCTGAATGCCCCACAACTGCAAGAACTGCGCCTGCGTCCGTATCGCGTCGGGTGGCGGCAGCTGATCCAACGCCACCTGCGCGGTGATGTCCTGGCTGCCCGGGTGCATCAGGTAGTGGTCGCCGCGCTCGTGCCCGCGATAGGTGCGCAACCATCGACGCCACGGTTCGGTCGCCAGCTGCGCTGTGCGCGCGGTGCAGTAGTCGAACACCACCACCGATCCGGATGCCAGCACCGCCAGCGCGTGCTGGATGAACGTCGTGGCCGACTGCTGCCACGGCACCCGGGCACCGTGCACGGCGTGGACCGGTAGCCACTGTGGCGCGTCGGTCAACGGCAGCAGCACTTCAACCAAACGTTCGCCGTCGGTGTCCACGTGCGCTTCGCGCCAGCCGCCGTCGAACACCAGCAAACGGAACGGCAAGTTGTCCAACAGTTCGTTGGCGACGATCACGCCGACGATCGGCCCGTCAGGAAGCTGGTCAGCCGACTGGACCGTTTCGGGATGGCGCTGGCGCTGCGCATCCGAGATCTCGACAGCGATGTATCGCAACGGCGGCTCGTCTGCGCGCAGCAGTGCCGCCACCACCGACCGGGCCAAGGTCCCTGGGCCCGCTCCCACTTCGACGACAGCGAAGTCGGCTGGATTGCCCAGGCGACGGCGCTCGGCGGCGATGAAACCGGCCAGCACTGCGCCGTACAACGGACCGACCTCTGGCGAGGTGATGAAGTCGCCGCGTCGACCGGCATGACCGCCCGAGTGGTAGAACCCGTGTGGCCCGTACAGCGCCAGCTGCATGTAATGATCGAAGCGCAGCGGGCCGTTCGCGGCAGCGACCGCGACGATCTGATCAGCGGCCGAAGGCACCGGTGAGATCGGTCAGGTCGCCGTATCGTCCGACCAGATCGGGCAGCACGCCCAGGACGATCGTGGTGCCGCACGTGATGACCAGCGCGGCTTGCAGCGATGCAGGCGTGCGGATGGGCGTGACGTCGCCGTCGGGCGCCGGCTTCATCCAGATCTCGCGCATGACCGTGACGTAGTAGGCGGCGGCGATGACAGTGTTGATCGCGGCGATGACAGCGATGCTGTAGCCCCAGCCGTTGCCGGCGTCCAGCACTGCCTTGAATGCGCCGAACTTGGCGAACCAGCCACCGAGCGGCGGGATGCCGGCCAGCGAAGCCATGAAGATGGTCATCAGCACGCCCAGCGCCGGGGCATAGCCGAACAGGCCGCCATAGCTGCTGATCTCGCCGCTACGGGTCTTGCGGGCAACGGCGATGACAACGGCGAACGCACCGAGGTTGGTCGCCGCATAGACCACCAGGTAGACGACGACGGCCTTCAGCGCCGATTCGGACGACTCGCTGGCAACAGCCAATGGCATCAGGATGAAGCCACCCTGGCTGATGCTGGAGTACGCCAACATGCGCACGATGTTGGTCTGACGCAAGGCCAGCACGTTGCCGACCGTCATCGACAGCGCCGACAGCACCCAGATGAACGGCTGATACACGTCGGACGCCTGGGGGAACGCAACATAGATCAGCGTGACCAGCGCGACGAAGCCAGCCGCCTTGGACGCAACGCTGAGGAACGCGGTGATGGGGGTGGGCGCACCCTCGTACGTATCGGGCGCCCACGAGTGGAACGGCACGGCACTGACCTTGAAGGCGAAGCCAACGATGATGAACACGATCGCCAACGTCTCGACACCACTGAACTGACCCTTGGCCGTGATCTGTGCGCCCAGTTCGCTGAGCACGGTGGTACCCGTGACGCCGTACAGCAGGCTCATGCCGTACAACATGACCGCGCTGGCGAACACACCGAGCAGGTAGTACTTCACGCCCGCTTCGTTGCTCTTCGAGTTGCTCTTGTTCCAGGCAGCCAACATGTAGGCAGGAATCGACAGGAACTCGAGTGCAACGAAGATGCTGATCAGGTCGCGGGCACTGGCCATCATGACCATGCCCAACACGCTGCTGAGCAACAGCACGTAGTACTCGCCCTGGTGATAGCCGCCCTCTTCGATCTCGCTGCTGCTCATCAGCACGACCACGTAGCCGGCCAGCAGGAACACCGCCTTCAGGATGAGCGCGTACTCGTCGACCACGTAGCGACCGGGCGGAAACATCGAGCGCGTGTCATCGCCGATGACGCTGAGCGTCACGATGGGCAAGAACGCGCCCAGCAACACGAAGCCACTGAGGGTCGAGGTGATCCACCGCTGACGCTCTTCGACGAACAGGTCGACCAGCAGCACCAGGCAGATGCCCGCAGCCAGGACGATTTCGGGCGCGAGCGCGTGATAGTCGATCGTCGGCGACGTGAACGGCACGTCTGCGGCGAGGAGGGCAGCGATCACTTGTTGAAGACCTTGACCATCTCGGTGACCGCGGGGTCCATCACCTTGAACATCAGCTGTGGGTACACACCCAAGACCAAGATCGCGATGAGCAACGGCGTCCACGCAAACCACTCGTAGATGTTCACGTCGGTGATCTCGTCGTGGTGCTCGTCATTGGCTGCCGCACCGACCGAGTGCGCCGGTGCATGGCTGGCGAACTCGGGGTTGATGTCGCCGAAGGCTGTGCGCTGGTACAGCCACAGCAGGTAGCCGGCAGCCAGCACCGTGCCGATTGCGGCAACGACCATGAGCGTGCGGAACAGCGGCTCGCTGAGACCGGGGGCCGGCGAGTACGCGCTGAGGATGGCGGGGAACTCGCCCCAGAACCCGGCAAGGCCAGGCAGCCCCAACGACGCCATGGCACAGAACCCCAAGATCCACCCCAGCTTGGGCATCTGGTGCAGCAGACCGGTGAGGCGCTTGATCTCGAGGGTGTGGTAGCGCTCTTTGATGCTGCCGGCGCAGAAGAACAACATGCCGGTGATCAACCCGTGAGCGACCATGCCGAACAGCGCCGCGTTGATGCCGGTGGCTGTCAGCGTGCTGATGCCCAACATGACGAAACCCATGTGGGCAACCGAACTGAAGGCGATGAGTCGCTTCATGTCGGTCTGGGCCAAGCAACCGAGCGCGCCGTAGATGATGCCGATCACTGCCAGCACGCCGATGTACGGAGCCCACTCGACTGCGGCCTGGGGCAGGATGGGAATCGCGATGCGGACGAAGCCGTAGGTGCCCAGCTTCAGCAGGATGGCGGCCAGGATGACCGAGCCTGCCGTGGGTGCCTGAGTGTGCGCGTCGGGCAGCCATGTGTGGAACGGGAACATCGGCACCTTCACGGCGAAGCCGATGAACATGCCGGCGAAGATCCAGACAGCGACATCCTTGTCGATCTTCAGACCGTTCTCGACGAGGTACGGGATCGAGAAGCTCTGGGCACCCGTCTTGTAGTACAGGGCCAGGAACGCGACCAGCATCAGCGCCGAACCGAACATGGTGTACAGGAAGAACTTCAGCGATGCGTACTGACGTTGCTCGCCACCCCACACGCCGATCATGAAGTACATGGGCAGTAGGACCACTTCGAAGAAGACGAAGAACAAGATGAGATCTTGGGCAACGAAGGTGCCCGCCATGCCCGTCTGCAGCACCAGCATGAGGATGAAGAAGGCTTTCGGATTTCCCGGCGCAGGAATGTGCTCCCACGAATAGATCATCACCAGCAACGTGATGACCATCGACAGGAAGTACAGCGGCAGGCTGATGCCGTCGAGACCGATGGTGTAGCCGCTGTTGATCACGCTGATCCACTCGGTGTTCACGTAGAACTGCAGCTTCTCGGCCTGCCCGTAGTCGAACTGGACGAGCGTGACGACACCGACGACCACCGTGGCCACGGCGGTGATCAGGGCGACCTGCTTGATCAGCAGTTCCTCGCGCTTCGGGATGAGCAGCATGACCAGCACGCCAGCCAACGGCAGGAATGTGCCGACGGTGAGCAACCAGTTCTGATCGCTGATGAATTCCATGGCGATGTGTCCCTCAGGAGTTCGTATTGACGATGACGAGTACGAGCGCGGCGATTGCTGCGGCACTGAACAGCAGCGCTCCGTACTGATTGACCTTGCCTGACTGCAACGGCCGCAACGCGCCGCCGGTTCCTCGTGCGATCGCCCCGCTGCCGTCGACGGCTCCATCGACGACACGCTGATCGACGTTCTTGTAGATCCATTCGCCTGTTCGCTTGCCGCCCTTGCCGACGCCGTTGACGATGCCGTCGAGCACATGCTGGTTGACCCAGTACGCAGCCTTGCTGATGGGGTGGGCGATGCCGTAGACGATGACCTTCTCGTACAGCGCATCCAGGTAGTACTTGTTGACGAGGAACCGGTGGCCGACGCCCAGCACCTTGTTGCGTTGCGTCAGGCCCTTCAGGCGTGACGGCGCATCGCTGAAGACGGCCTTGCACAGCGCCAGGCTGACCAAGAAACCCAGCGCCACCAGCGCGATGGACGGCAGGGCGTTGACCCACTTGAACGCGGCGGCCTCGGGCACCTCGACCCCGATCGACGACTCGATCCAGTGGTGGAACTTCTCGATGTGGAAGGGCGCAGCGTTCAGGTAGCCGCTGAAGATCGCCAATGTGGCCAAGATGATCAGCGGCACCACCAGCAGCGCGGGCGACTCGGTGGCGAAGATGAAGCCGTGCTGAGGGGCGTGACTGGTGTCCGCTTCGCTTCCGCTGCTCACGCCGTGCGCGTGTGAGTCCGCGTGCACATCGGGGGAACCATGCACACCGACGAGCATCGCATCGTGGGCGTCGTCGGCCAACTCGTGCGCTTCGTCGTGGTCGTGGCCGTGTCCCGCCGCAGCACCGCGGGCCGTGCCGAAGAACGTCAGGTAGGTGGCGCGGGTCATGTACGCGGCGGTCATAAACGCGCCGATCAGCCCGATGTAGAAGAACACCGTGTAGCCGTTGTGCTTGGCACCGTCGATGATCTCGTCCTTCGAGAAGAACCCGCTGAACAACGGCACACCAGCCAGCGCGGCGGTGGAGATGATCCACGTGACGAACGTGATCGGCATCTTCTTGCGCAGACCGCCCATGTCTTTCTTCATGTCGAAGCTGTGGTGTGAACCGGTGTGGGCCACCGAGCCGGCGCACAGGAACAGACAGCACTTGAAGAACGCGTGGGTGAAGATGTGGAACACGGCGGGCACCCATGCACCCACGCCCAAGCCCATCATCATGTAGCCCAGCTGACTGACGGTCGAATACGCCAACACCTTCTTGATGTCGTCCTGCACGAACGCCAGGATCGCGGCGATCAAGATGGTGATGCCGCCGATGACGGCGATGAGGTTGAAGTGCTGGCCGGCCATGTTGATCTCGAGGCCGGTGTGGAACACCGGGTACAACCGCGCCACCAGGAACACACCCGCCACCACCATGGTGCTGCTGTGCAGCAGCGAACTGACGGGCGTTGGCCCGGCCATGGCGTCGGGTAGCCAGGTGTGCAACGGGAACTGGCCGCTCTTGCCGATGCAGGCGATGAACAAGGCCACGCCGGCCCACAGCAGCACGGTATGACTGGGCTCGCCGCTGGCTGCCCATTCGTTCAACCCCGAGATGCTGAACGTGCCGGCCGCACCGAACAAGATGGCCACGCCGACCAGCAAGCCGATGTCGCCGACGCGCACGGTCCAGAACGCCTTCAGCGCGGCCTCGCTGTTGGCTCGCTCTTCCCACCAGTGCCCGATGAGCAGGAACGAGCACAGGCCCATGATCTCCCAGCCCAAGATGAACTGCACCATGTTCTCGGCCAGCACCATGGTCAGCATGCCGGCGCTGAACAGCGTGATCGACGCGAAGAAATGCGTGTACCGGCGGTCGCCGCGGACGTACTCCAGCGAGAACACCTGCACGAGTGTGGAGATGAACGTGACCAGCAGCAGCGCCATCACGGCCAGCCCGTCGATGTGCTGACCCAACCCGAACTTGATGCCGCCGCTCTGCCACCACACCCAGCTCTTGATGACCGGCTGGACCTCTTCGCCGTGGCTGTCGCCGACCAACTGGATCCACTGATACGTGGTGCCGACGGCCAGCACCAGCGCGGCCACCATGCTGGCCAGGCCGATCTCGCTGCCCTTCATGGGCATGCGCTTGCCGAACATGATGATCAGCCCGAACGCGATCGCCGGGATGACCGGGATGAGCCACGAATGTTCGAGGAACCACCCGGCGCTGTGGGCGACTTCTTCCGCAAGCATCGAGTCAGCCCTTCATTTCCGAGAGTTCGTCCAGCGAGATGCTCTTGCGGTTGCGGTAGATCAGCAGCACCATCGCCAGGCCCACGCCCACCTCGGCGGCGGCCACCGCAATGATGTACAGCGCGAACGTGTTGCCATCGACGTTGCCGTGCAACTGGCTGAAGGCCAACAGGTTGATGTTGACCGAGTTCAAGATGAGCTCGATGCTCATCAGCACCATCACGGCGTTCTTGCGAGCGATGACGCCGTAGATGCCGATGCAGAACAGCACCGCGCCCAACAAGAGGAAGTTGTTGATCAACATTGCGGTCAGCCCTTCCCCATCAGTCTTTCCGTGCCAGCACGATGGCGCCGATGACCGCGGCCAACAGCACGAACGACAACGCCCAGAACGGCAGCAGATACGGCACGAAGATGTTGTCGCTGACGTCTTGCAGGCGCACCTGCCCGGTGTCCTGCGGCAACTTCGTATCTTCGAACCCGTCGATCAACACCCAGCACATCGTGCCCAGCATCAGGAGCGCGACCGGGATGCCCAACATGGCGCCGTTGTTGTTCAGATCGGCCTCGCGGCCCAACTTGGCGCGTGTCAGCATGACGCCGAACAGGAACAGCACCATGACGGCACCGACGTAGACCAACACCTGTGTGACGGCGACGAACTCGGCGGCCAGCAACAGGTACTGCGCGGCGGCGCCGGCCAGCACCATTACCAACGCCAACGCAGCGTGCACGACGTTCTTGCTGGTGACCACCTTCAGCGCGCCAACGATCATGGCCGCGGCGATGATGCCGAAACCGATGTTCTGCGCAACGTAGATGTCGTCGGCGATCATTTCTTCTTCTTCTCTGCGCCGGCCTCGAGCTCGGGGGCCTCGGGCACCGTCTCCATCCATTCACCCAACTTGGTCTTGTCGTGCAACAGGTCGGCGATGTGCGGCTCGGAGTACTCGTACTCGGGGCTCCAGAACAGCGCATCGAACGGGCACACCTCGACGCAGATGCCGCAGTACATGCACAGCGCGTAGTCGATGTCGAAGCGGTCGAGCTTGTTGACCTTGCGCGGCGCACCACCGGCGCGGCGCGGCGGAGCCAGTTCTTTGTGACCCTCGATGTAGATGCACCAGTCGGGGCAACTGCGCGCGCACAACATGCAGGACGTGCAGTTGTCTTCGCGCAGCGCGATCACGCCACGAGCACGAATGGGTGGCGCTTCCTTTTCGTGCGGGTACTGCACGGTGGCCGCGCCGCCACCCATCTTCTTGGGCTTGACCGTCTGCACGAAGGTGTTCAGCGTGACGCCGAGCCCCTTCAGGTACCCGTTCGAGAAGTCCTTGGCAATTCCCATTTACAACGCCACCTTCAAAATCGCGGTGACCATGATGTTGGCGAGCGACACGGGGATCAGCACCTTCCAGGCGAAACGCTGCAGTTGGTCCTCACGTAGTCGGGGGTAGCTGAAGCGCACCCACATGATGATGAACGACAGCGCCAACATCTTGGTGATCATGATGAGCGGGCCGACCACGTTCATCCAGTCGTCGACGGCGTTGATGCTGTCCCATCCGAACCAGCTGAACGGAATGCCCCAGCCGCCCAAGAACAACACGCTGGCGATCAGGCTGAACACGCCGACCGTGGCGAACTCGGCGATGAAGAAGATCAGGAACCGGAAGCCCGAGTACTCGGTCATGTACCCCGACACGAGCTCGCTCTCGGCAATGGGCATGTCGAACGGCGCCTGGGTCAGCTCGGCCTGGATTGAGATCATGAACACCACGAAGCCGACGAACTGGGTCAGTACGTAGGGGTTGCCCAGGCCGTTCCATCCGAACATGCTGTCGGCGTTCTGTTTGAACACGATGCCCTGCATGTTCAGTGTGCCCGCCTGGATGACCACGCCCAGCACGGCCAGCACCATGGGCAGCTCGTATGCGATCAGCTGACCTGCAGCACGTAGACCACCCAGCAGCGAGTACTTGTTGGCACTGCTCCAGCCGGCGATCAGGATGCCCAGCACGCTGATCGAGCTGACCGCCAACGCGTAGAAGATGCCCGCCTCGAAGTCGGTGAAGTAGGCATCGGGACCGAACGGCACCACGGCCACCAACAAGAACGTGCTGACCAGCACGATCAGTGGCGCCATCTTGAAGATGCGCGCATCGGCCTTCTCGGGCTGGATGTCTTCCTTCTGCAGCCACTTGCTCACTTCGGCGAACAGCTGCATCGAGCCGTACGGGCCGGCCTCCATGGGGCCGAGGCGGCTCTGCATGAAGCTCATCATCTTGAACAGGAAGACGTACACGATGGTGCCGGCCGGCAGCAGCACCGCGACAGTGCCCCCCAACACGCGCAACAACGACTGCGCCCAGTACGGCAGATCAACGGCAAACATCACGCTCACTTGTCGATGTCTCCGAGGATGAAGTACAGGGACGCGAGGATGGTGATGACGTCGGGCACGAACACGCCGCGCAGCACCCACGGCACGATGGAGATGTTGTTGAAGCTGGCCGTGCGGATCTTGACCCGGAACGGGCTCATGTCGCCCTTGCTGACGACGTAGTAGCCCATCTCGCCCAGCGGGTTCTCGGTGCTGACGTAGGCCTCGCCCTCGGGCACGCGGATGATGCGCGGCACCTTGGCCATGACCGGTCCGGCGGGCAGCCCGTCCAGCAACTTGTCGACGATGTGGGTGGCTTCGCGGGTTTCCTGCAAACGCAACCAGCACCGGGCGAAGCTGTCGCCATCGGGGTGCGTCCACACCTTGAAGTCGATCTTGTCGTAGGCCAACGGCAGCACCTGATCGCGGCGCAGGTCCCAGTCGACGCCACTGGCACGCAGGTTGGCGCCCGACAGGCCGTACTGCAGCGCAACGGGTGCCGGGATGACACCGATGCCACGAGTACGGGTCTGGAAGATGGCGTTGCCGAACAGCAGGTCTTCGATCTCGTCGCAGAAGTTGCGCAACTTCTTCATGACCTGACGGGTCTCGGCGATCCAGCCGGCGGGCAGGTCGTCTTTCAAGCCGCCGATGCGATCGAAGTTGGGGTGGAAGCGTCCACCGGTGGCGCCCTCGATCAGGTTCAGCACGTACTCGCGGTCACGGAAGGCCATGAACACCGGCGTGATCGCGCCCAGCTGCACACCTAGGTCGCCGAGGAACAACGACACGTTGGCGATGCGGCTGAGCTCGAACAGGATGGTGCGGATCCACTGGGCGCGCGGTGGCGCCTCGACGCCCATGAGCTTTTCGGCGGCCAGGATGAACGGCACCTCGTTGGCGAAGCTGCCCAACCAGTCGATGCGGTTGACCAGCGTGGTCACCTGCGGGAAGGTACGTACCTCGGTGAGCTTCTCGTAGCCGCGGTGCATGTACCCGGCCGATGGGTCTGCCCAGATGACCTGTTCGCCGTCGAGGCGCACGATGATGCGCAACGTGCCGTGGGTGGCCGGGTGTTGCGGACCGATGTTCAGGGTCATGCCCTCGGTCTCGAGCTCCACGTTCAGGCGCGCATCGGCAGCCTGGGCAGCGATGTAGCTGAGCTTCTGGCGATCGATCAGGTCTGTCATTCCGCACTCCCGGCTGTGTCGCCTTCGGCCTGGGCTGTGTCGCCGTCTTCGCCTTCGGCACTGTCGCCGGCGCCGGGCAGCAGCTCGACATCGACGATGCCGGGCCACGGCTTCACGATTCGAGCCAGCAGCGGGAAGTCCTTGCGCAGCGGGTAGCCCTCGAACTCGGTGGGCAGGTACATGTTGCGAAGGTCGGGGTGGCCCTCGAAGCCGATGCCGAACATCTCGTGCGCTTCGCGCTCGTGCCAGTTGGCGCCGGCGTACACCGTCAGCCAGCTGTCGATCACGGGCGCATCGTCGGGCACATCGGCCTTGATGGTGACGCCGAAGTGTGCTGTTGTGCTGGAGACCCTGGCGAAGACCTGCATGCGCGTGTCGCCACCGGTGTAGCCCGGGCGAATGGTCATGTCGCGTTCGGGTGTGGGCGCCGTGGGGTCGTCTTCGCCACGGCCGAAGGGGCTGGGCATCCAGTCGATGGCCGACAAGAAGCTGAAGTGGTCGCAGCCGACGATGTCGCGCAGGGCCATGCCGGCGGCGCGCCACGAATCGGTGCGAACCCGCACCCACATGTCGTCGCTGGGCTTGATCAGGCTGTCGATCAATCCGTCGCCCAGGGCATCGCGCAACTGTTGTACGACCCGCTCGCGCTTGGCGTCGCCAGGCAGTGCTGGGGTCTGGTCGGTGGCCGTCTGGGTGTCACTCAATGGGACCACCGCCCACGACGATGGGGATGCGCTCGGCCGGAGGGCGCGCGTCCTTGACCAGGTTCACGCTGCCCTCGCCGCGCCAGCGCGCGCCCATGTCTTCGTTCTTGATGCGTTGCTGCAGCAGCACCACGCCTTCCAGCAGTGCCTCGGGCCGAGGTGGACAGCCGGGCACGTACACATCCACCGGGATGATCTGATCGACTCCCTTGGTGACCGAGTAGCTGTCCCAGTACGGCCCGCCGCAGTTGGCGCACGAACCCATGGAGATGACGTACTTCGGCTCGGGCATCTGCTCGTACAGCCGCTTGATGGCGGGTGCCATCTTGTCGGTCACCGTGCCACTGACCACCACCAGGTCGGCCTGGCGCGGGCTGGCCGGCAGCGGGATGACGCCAAGGCGCATGACGTCGTAGCGCGGACTGCCGAACGCCGCGCCCATCTCGATCGCGCAACAGGCCAGACCCCACTGGTACACCCACAGGCTGTACGAACGGCCAAGGTTGAACAGGGACGTGAGTGGTTTGGGCATCCGCCCTTTGTCGACAATTCCCATGTGGTCACACCCAGCGCAATACGCCCTTGCGCCACGCGTACACGAGGCCAAGGAGCAGGACGAACACGAAGATACCCATCTCGACCAGGCCGAAGCCCGCATAGCGCTCGAGCTGAGTGGCCCAGGGAAAGATGAAGACGGCTTCGACGTCGAACACGACGAAGAGCAGGGCGAAGATGTAGTAACGGATCTGGCTCTGCGACCATCCATCGCCCACCGGATCGACGCCACTCTCGTAGGCGATCAGCTTCTGAACCGATGGCTTGTTGGGGCGCACCAATGCCGAGATCCCCAACAACAGCCCGGCCAACAACAGGGCAATCGCCCCGAACCAGACCACGGTGAGGTAGTCGCGTAAGAACTCTGACATCAGCGGCGACGCTACTACGCGGTGTGAATCGCCTCACAAACCCTGCCCCCGCCCGGCCAGAACTGCGTGTGAACACTTCGAACCCACCAGTGGGTGGAAAGTGTTCACACGCGAAGTTCGGGGTCGCCTAGGACCCGGCCAGGGTGGGATGGAGCCTGATCAAGTGGGCCAGGGCAGCGTCCATCGTTGCCCGATTGCCGGGGTGGGGATCGCGCACGGCATGCACGTGCAGCAGCCCGGGGATGTCATCGATGGAGATGGCGCCCAACTCGACCAGCGCCAGGAAGGCGGCGCCGCGGGCATTCGTGGCACGCGGCTCGACCAACTGGTGCACCGGGCGATCCAGCGCATCGGCCAACATCTGCGCCCACAGATCGCTGTGCGCCCCGCCGCCGCCGAAGCGCAGGAACGGCCACGACGAGCCGACAAAGCTTTCGACGGCCGGCCGCAGCCATGCCATGTTCAGGGCAACACCCTCCATCGCCGATCGAATCAGGTGACGCCGGTCGTGGCGCAGCGACAGCCCGGTCCACGCAGCGCGAACATCGTCGTTCGGGCTGGGTGCGATCGAACCCAGCAGCCACGGCAGGAATTGCACGCCGTCGGCTCCGACCGGAACTTCCCCGGCCTCGTCGATCGCAGCAGCGATGTCGTCGCCCAAGCCGAGCAGGCGAGACGCCCACTCCAGCGCTCGACCCCCGACGCCGTTTTCAGCCATCACGTAGTAGCGACCCTTCAATGGGCTGGGCACTGCCAGGATGCCGCTGCCCAGATCGCCACGAAGCTCGGCGATGTGGGTCACCATGACCGATGTGGTGCCGATGATCACCGATCCCGCCGATGCATCCAGCGCACCGGAACCGACGGCCGCAGTGATCGAGTCGATCGTGCCTGTGGTGACCGGCGTGCCGGCGCGAACACCAAGTTGCTGCGCGGCCCAGGCGGTGACCTCGCCGATCATGCCGCTCATCGGCACCAGCGGCGCCAGCTTGTCGGGGTTCAATCCGGTGGCGGCCACCAGTTGGGGGTCGTACTCGGTGACGCCCCACGTTCGGTTGTCGCAGACGAGTTGACCGAAGGCTGTCGACTGCGTCACGCAAACGCGTCCGGTCAACCGTGCATTCACGTAGTCCATCGGCTCGACGAAGGCGACGGCCTGTGCGTACGACTCGGGATGGTGCATCTGCAACGAGTACACGTGGGCGACGTTGTCGTTGCCACTGGGCAACGGGATCAGCCCGTGGCGCTCGACGAACAGCATGAACGCGTCGTCGGTCAGCAGCGACAGGTTGTGCTCGGCGCCCCGAGTGTCCATCCACAACACGCATGGGCCGGTTGGGCTGCCGTCGGCGGAGACCGGCACGGTGCTCATGTACTGACTGGTCACGGCGACCGCAGCAATCGGTGGAGTTGGTGACGTCGCTTCCAACGTGGCCCGGGTTGCCTGGACGATTGCCGACCACATCTCATGCGGGTCCTGCTCGACGCCGCCACCATCGATGAAGGTGGTAGCAACCGGACAGCTGCGCCAAGCAAGCGTTCGCCCACTGGCATCGACCACGGCCACCTTCGGTCCGCCAGTGCCCAGATCGATCGCAAGAACGCACGCGTCACTCATGTCGTCGACCCTATGTGGTGCAGTGCATGTGGCGCAGTGCGAGGCCACGTGATTGGCCGCTCGCGAGGCGCGGCACATGTGGCGTGCTACACCGGTGCGATGCACGAGGCGCCCCGACTTGCGGTCACCGAGCTGCTGGGGCCATCCACGGGCGGCATTCGTGCGCACGTCGGCGAGCTGTCGCGACGTTTAGCCGAACGGGGATGGGTGGTCTCGGTGGTCGGTCCCAGCCACGTGATGGACGGCGCCGGCCAGCAGAACGGTGTGGTCGAGGTCCCCATCTCGTGGAGCCTCGTCGCGCTGGTACGAGCACGCCGTCAGTTGCGCAGCCAGCTGGGTTCGGCTCCAGCCGATGTCATCCACGCCCATGGACTGAAGGCCGCGTTGGTCGTCCTGACCATCCATCGGCGCGGTCGTCGTCCACGACCGCCGATGGTTCTCACGGTGCACAACCTGGTGACGGGAACGCGACATAGCCTGTCGGCACGCCTGCTGTCGCGCGCCGAGCGCGGCATCATCCGTCGCGCCGACCACGTGGTGGTGATCTCTGACGAGATCGATCATCGTCTGGCCGGGCTGGTGGCTGACGACCGACGAACGTTCGTGCTGCCGGTCTCGCCCACACGCCATGTCGGTCGTTCGCGTGACGAAGTACGCGCCGAGTACGGCATTCCCGAAAGTGCACCGATGATCACGATCGTTGCTCGCCATCATGTGCAGAAGGATCTCCCGATGTTCGTGCGCGCGTTCGCGCAAGTGGTCGCACTGATGCCGTCGGCCCGTGCAGTGATCGTCGGCGACGGTCCCGAACGACGCGCGATCGAGGCAGAAGTGGATCGCTTGGGGCTGGGTCAGTCGGTCGCAGTCGCCGGTCATCGACCGAATCCCGTCGACGAGATGAGCGCGGCCGACGTCGTGGCATTGAGCTCGCGCTGGGAAGGTTCGCCGTTGGCGGTGGCCGAATGTCTGTCACTGGGACGACCACTGGTCACAACGGCCGTTGGCACGGTCATGCGCCACCTGACGGACGCCGTGAACGCGCGAGTCGTGGCAGTGGGCGACGAGCCGGCGTTTTCAGAGGCGCTCCTGGACGTGCTGGGCAATCCGGATGCGGCCGCGGCGATGGGTCAGGCAGGTCAGCGGCTGGCGGCAAACACGTTCGACCCCGAACATCTGGTCGACGGCGTCGAAGCGATCTACCGCAACCTGGTCGCTCGAAGTGCTACACCAACAACATGACGACGAGCGAGATCGAGGCTCTGGTGAGCACCGTGCCATCGTGGCAGGGTCGCTCGGCCACGCTGCGCCCGCTGCACGGCGGCATCACCAACCGCAACTTCGTCGTCACCGTCGATGACCGCGACTACGTCATGCGCATTCCCGGAGAGCGCACCGAGTTGCTGGGCATCGATCGCGCCAACGAATCCGAGGCGGCCGAACGTGCAGCCCAGTTGGGCATCGGGCCGCCGGTGTTGGGCGAGTTGCCAACGGTCGGAACGCTGATCACCGAACTGGTCGACGGTCATCACCTCGAACCCGATGCGTTCGCGACGCGCATCGGCGATGTCGTCGATCTGCTGCGCAGATTTCATCGAAGTGGTGCTGTGGCCGGTGCGTTCCCGATCCACCGTGTCGTCGAGTGGCATGCGCGCGACGCCACGATTCACGGCGTCATCCCACCCGGCGGGTACGACCGGCTGCATCAGCACAGCCGGCGCATCGAAGCCGCGTTCGCCGCCTCGCCCATGGCCACCGTTCCGTGCCACAACGATCTGCTGCCGGCGAACGTGTTGTTCGGTGATGATCGGGTGTGGCTGCTGGACTTCGAGTACGCCGGCATGAACGATGTGTTCTTCGACCTTGGCAATCTCAGCGTCAACTGCGCACTGTCGGAAGAGTCCGACGCCGATCTGCTGACTGCGTACTTCGGTTCGGTCACCAGGGTCCGGTGGGCCAGGTTGCAGCTGATGAAGGTGATGAGCGAGTTTCGCGAAGGCATGTGGGCTGTGGTCCAGCAGGCCATCAGCACACTGGACACCGACTTCGTCACGTATGCCGACGAACGGCTCAGCAGTTGCGAACGCCTGGCCGCACGCCCAGAGTTCGCGACGTGGTTGACCGATGCTGCGCGCGATCCGGT
>JANNFQ010000066.1:0-2042 GCA_031380045.1 Acidimicrobiaceae bacterium | reverse complement strand
GTCGCGACCACGACCACGACGCCCGGCGACAACACCTCATCGGTGTTGGTCAAGACAACTCCGACGCCGAGCTGCCTCGCGGGCGCGCAGGCGTTGGTCCCCAACGTGGCTGGCATGCCCTGGGCGGATGCTGCCGCCGTCCTCGCGACCGCAGGGCTCGAACCACTCTCACTCCCCGAGCTTCCCGCGCCCCTAAACGCAACCGATCCCGACCTCTACGTCATCATTCGACAGAAGACTGCGCCCGGAACGATCACATCGTGCGGCACCATCGTCGACATCACGGTGGCATACCGACCCGGAATCCTCCACATCGTCCAAGATGGTGACACCTACGAGTCGATCGCAGCCTCCCAAGGCGTCACACTCGACCAACTCCTCGGCTTCAACGGCCTTTCGGCCGCAGAACTCGAAGCCTCCGACCGAAACCCCGCCGCCCCGCTGGCTCTCGGGCAGGCCCTACGACTCAGCGAGTGCCGCTCATCGAACGCGCCGGCGCCGGAGGCGTGCTCAGGACCGAGCTCTGATCTGGACACAGTCCCTACAAGCCCTGGCCCTGCGACCACCACCACGATGCCATGACCGACGGGGGCGCCCAGAACTGTAGATATTCCGGGTGATCGGGGAGGCTTCTGGCCTCTTGCTCGTCGAGCAGGATCTGTCGTTGATCGGGGATCGCTGCGATGTCAGTGTCGAAGGTTGTGTCGCGTCCGCTGTCGCGGGTTGAAGTGTTGGATCGGTATGTCGAGTTCGCTCTGGACGACGCTGTCATTGTGATCGCGAGAGATCGCAGTCAGTGGACGTTGGACGTGGGCGTCGCCGCTTGTCCACCTTGACCTCGACCTCGTGCATCGGGCGCAGAACGGTGACGATCGCTGGGAGCAGTGGGAGACCGGCCGTTGCCTGAACAGTTGCCCCAGGAACTGTCGTGCCTGCCGCTGTGAAGGCGCGCTTGTGCGTTTGTCGTTTGGCATCGATCTCACCGCGCTCACGCACGAAGGCATCGAGGGCTCGGATGTCTGCGTCGAGAACGAGTAGGTCGGACCGCACCGATCTGATGCCATCGACATGGTGGACACCGGGGCCGCGGCAGCGATGTCGCTGGTCCGAACGGCGTTCGCGATCAGCGGTGAGACGGGAAAGTGGACGGTCACGAGTTCGATGTCGGGTTCCAGTTCTCGATGCGCCGGGCGACGCGTTGCGAAAGTCGAGCGCCCACCGTCGGGACTTCGAGACGCATGTCGGCGGATCTTGCAGCGCCACGGTGATCGGACCACCGGTGTCGATGATCGCCGAGAAGCGAGTGAGTGATCCCGGCGGTGCCACCGCAATGGCCGCCCGCGTAGTGCCAGGCGTCAGCCAAGCCCGTAGACCACCGGCTCGTCGTCTGCAGGTGCTCGCATGACCTCGACCTCACCGACATGTCCACGCGCAACGATGTCGAGCAGTTCGGCCAACGACGAGGCGTCACAACGGACGATGCCCGCGTTGTCGACCGCTACCCAGCGGCCGGCCCACGGCGTGAGATCGAGCGTGCGAGCCATGACCGTGAGCGTATCCGAGGCGTCCAGTCCACCCATCGCCTTGCCAATGCGAACTGGCCGGGAGCGGACCCGTCAGGCCGACCCGCAACGAGTCGCGCCTCCGGTTGGCGCGCTGCGGGATCCTGATCCGGTTGACGACCGGCAGTTCGTGGGTCGACATCGAAGCTCCGCCAAGCTGGATACTCACTCCTCGGCGAGCCCCTCGGTGTGACCAAGAAAGCTGTCAGACGATTCGACAGCCGAGTCGCAACATCGCGCCGTTCGACCTGGTAGTCGAGTCGGTGCTAGCGCGTGGAAACCGATGTTTTATCCCCTGAGCTACGGGAGCGGGAGTGTGAGATTGGGTGCCCGACGACCGGCCCGTTCGTTCCGCGAGGCGAACGGTTGATGGTGCCCCCGTTACGGCCGTTCGGAGCCGGTTGCGCCGATCGCCAGGGCGACGGCGTCCTCGATGGTCATCGCCCGGCCGGCGTCCATCGCCGCGTCGAGCTCGGCAAC
>JANNFQ010000055.1:0-2730 GCA_031380045.1 Acidimicrobiaceae bacterium | reverse complement strand
ATGGGAAGTACTCCATCGTGCAAGGCCTCGACATCGACGACTACTCGCGCGGCAAGATCGACGCATCCACCGGCGAGTTGGCCGAAGAGCGCGACGCAGTGAAGGATCTCGGCCTGATCTGACCGGACCTCATCTGCTTCGTCGATCGACCGCCCTCGAACCCACCCGCCTGGCCATCGTCTGCGTCACCTTGCCGGCTTCTGTGGCACTGCCGGGCGACTGAGCCGCTGGGCAGCGCCGAATTTGGTGGCGGACGGTCAGGCCCGCACGATCAGAGCTCGGCGATGGCAGTGGCGCACGCGACTTCCATCATCTTGTCGACGCCCGATTTCAGATCGGCGTCGCTGATGCGCTCGGCGTCGCCGTCGTCGCCGATCAGGTCGCTGATGGTCATCACCGCCAACGCCTCGAACCCCATGATCGCGCCAAGTGTGTACAAGATGGCCGCCTCCATCTCGATGGCCAGATGGCCACGATCCTTCCACCGCTTCATGACGCCCGGTCGCGTGTCGTAGAACACCGCGCTGGTCACGATGGGGCCCACGTGCACGGTGGCCCCGCCCTCGCGAGCCAGTCGTTCGGCCAGGGCGACCAGACGCCAGTCGGCCGTGGGTGCGTGTGGGTCGCCATCGGTCAAAATGTTGACCATGGGGTCATCGCTGGTGGCGCTGAGCGCAACCACGGTGTCGCCCATGCGCAGCCCGGTGGCCAGGCCTCCGGCCGTACCGACGCGGATGATGCGGGTAGCCCCCAGCTGTTGTGCCAACTCGGTGTAGTAGATGCCGGCGCTGGCGCCGCCCATGCCCACGCTCTGCACGCTGATCGGCTTGCCCTTGAACGTGCCCGTGAAACCCAACATGCCGCGCTCTTCGTTCACGCAGCGAGCGCCGGGGTCGAAGAACGTCTGGGCGATGTACTTCGCTCGGCGCGGATCGCCGGGAACCAGCACTGCTGGTGCGTAGTCGGACGGCTCGGCTCGAAGATGGATCGGCATGGCCGGAGCGTACCCGCGACCTACTTCAGGAACTTCGAGGTGGTGTTGTCGGCCAGCACCTTGCCGCCGGTCTGGCAGGTGGGACAGTACGCCACGGTGTACCCGCTGTAGCTGACCGAGCGAATGGTGTCGCCGCACACCGGGCAGGCCTCGCCGACGCGCCCGTGCACCGCGCCCGGCCGATCTTTCGACGAGCTCATGTCACTGCGCGTGCGCTCGTACGCCAGTCCCTCGTCGACACACGCGTGAATCGCCGCGCGCACCGCGTGCGCGCCTTCGGCGCCCAGCTTGCCCGTCATCGCGAACGGCGACAGGCGGGCTCGATGGCACACCTCGTTGGCCAGCATTCGGCCAAGGCCGGCCACGTTGTGCTGATCGCGCAAGAACCCGTGCACGCGCATGTTGTGGGCGGCGAACAGGGCAGCCAACTGCGCGTCGTCGACCTCGATCGCTTCGGGACCCAGGCGATCGAGCGGTGGCCCGTTCAACCTGTCGTTGGCGACGCACCACACTCCGGCGCGTCGTTCTTTGCCGGCCTCGGTCAGCAACAGCGACGGCCCATCCGCGAACACGAACCGGGCCTGGCCGTTGCGCGGCTTCAATGATTGCTTGTCGTCGACCAGCAGCCGCCCGCCCTGCATCAAGTGCACCACGAACGTCAACGGCTGGAATCGCAGCAGCAGGTACTTGCCGCGCCGACCGACACCCAGCAGCGGCAGGCCATAGGCATCTGCGGGCGGCGGCACGGCGGTCTTCAGGGCGGTGAAGTTGAAGGGCACGAACTTCTGCAGCACACACCCTGTGAACTGTTCGTTCAGGCGTTCGGCATGGGCTTGCACCTCAGGAACCTCGGGCATGGTGCGGGCCTAGCGGTACTCGGTGCGTTGCCGGACCGATGAGAACACGGTGTCGAGCGCGCCGAACACGGGCTGCGCGTCGATGAGCTTCTGTTGGTCGCCGGTCAGCAGGATGCGACCGTCGATGAACGCGTCCTGAGCATTGACAGTGCCCGTCGCCACGCCGACGGCGGTATCCCACGTCTGTTGCATGCGCACGTCTTCGGGGAACGCGCCGCCCGCACCGAAGTCGATCGTGCCGTCGGCCAGCTGCAAGTGATACACGACATCGCCCTCTGGCCCATCGGTGACCACTTGCGTCACTCCGATGGCGTGCGCGGTGGCCAGTTCTGCCAGGCGCGCATCGGCTGCCACCTCGGCTGACAACGCGTCGATCCATTCGAGACTCAGATAGCGGATCACAGCCGCCTAGTCTGCCCGATCATGCACGAAATCGACAGCGTCGGCGGCCCGGTGTGGACCGACGCCGACGAACTGCGTCATCGTGATGTCGCTGTCGAAGCGTGGTGGTGGTGGGGCTCGTCGACCGTCGCCGGCGCGCTGAACCCGCAGGGCGACGAGCACGGCGACGGCCCGAAGGACGGCACAGTCGGCGTGTTCGTCGGTTTCGAGCTACGCGGCAACCGCTTCGACTACTGGGCCGGCCTGGTTCGTGAGGGCGAGCCGTACTTGTACATCGAGGAGCTCGACGGCACTGGCCTGCGGCAGGGGTTGGAGATCAAGCCCCCCGAGATGTGGGCGGATCACCAGTGCGACGTGCCGATGCAGCAGTGGAGCGTCGGCAACGAGGCGCATGGCGTGCTGCTCGACGACCCGACCGAGGCGTGGAGGCGCGGCTACGGCGTGCCCGTTCCCGTCACGTTCGATCTGGAGTGGTAC
>JANNFQ010000052.1:0-1515 GCA_031380045.1 Acidimicrobiaceae bacterium | reverse complement strand
CAAGATCCGTCCGGTGCACTGAACCCGCGACACACCATCTACGAAGCGGTCGCCGAAGGCCTGCGCATCCACAAGGTGAAGGGCCACGAACCCACCCTGGTCGCAGCCGCATTGGCGCGTGCGGGTCTGCGGCCGCCCGAGCGGTACCTGCGCCGGTATCCGCACGAGGTGTCGGGCGGGCAGCGTCAACGTGTGCTGATCGCCGCGGCCATGGCCCTGGGCCCACAACTGCTGCTGGCCGACGAGCCGGTGGCCAGTCTGGACGCGTCCATTCGGGGCGAGATCTTGGCGCTGATGCGTTCGTTCGTCGACGAGCACCGCGTCAGCATCATTGCCGTCACCCACGACCTGGGTCTGGCCTGGAACATCGCCGATCGCGTCGCGGTCATGTACCTGGGACGCATCGTCGAGATCGGCCCGACCGAGGCGGTGCTGGGAGACCCACAGCATCCCTACACGCGGGCCTTGCTCAGCGTGGTGCCAGAGATCGGGAAGATGCAACAGCAGATCCTGACCGGCGAGACGCCCGACCCCAGTCGCATCCCGACCGGTTGCCGCTTCCACCCGCGCTGTCCGCTGGTGGCGTCGGGCGAGGCAGCCAGGCTGGGCATCGAAGATCGCTGCCGAGGTGTTGACGTGGCCCTGGCACCGGTGACCGATCTGCCCGGCCACGCGGCCGCCTGCCACGCGTTGTGACCCCGTCCGTTCAGTCGTGCTGTGGCCCATCCGTTCAACGTGGCACGAGCGACATCACGAACTGGCGGCGATGTCCTTGACGAGCAGCATCATCGTCAACGCATCGATCGGGGACGGCTCGCACCCGAACCTGGCGTAGAACGCCGCCGCGGCCGGGTCTTTCGCGTGCACGAGCACCACACGAACACCGATCAACTCCGCAACCTCGATCGACTTCACGATGAAGTGCTTCAGCAACGCGGCGCCGAGACCCCTGCCCTGGAATCGCAGATCGACGGCAAGGCGGCCGAGCAGCACGGCCGGTACCGGATCCGGCTGGTTCCTCGCCGCACGCTTCGTCGCATCGACACGCAGCACCACCGCTGCACTGGACGCGTCGTACGCAACCACGCGCCCATCCACGGACACCACCCACGTGCGGCTCGACCGATCGGCTTGGTTCCGACGTGCACGATCGACCAGCCAGCCGTCGAGGGTCTCGTCACCGCATTCGAAGCTCTCGAGGATGTGATCGGTCGTCAACAGCTCTGGGCCGACAAACTCACTCAACGGCGACCCGACTCCAGCACCGATGGCGTGTCGAGCAACAGCTCGAGGTTGGGCTTGCGTACGGCCGGACGATCCAGGATCTCCTGCAACGCCGCCCAGTCGACGTCGTCGACCACGAACACCCGACGATCCGCCAGGTCCATGTGCGCCGCCTCGACGGCATGGCGGACGACGTACTCGTTCAACGACTCACCCGTCGCCTCCAACCCTCGACGTACTGCCGCATCCTGGGCGGGGGTGACCCGCAAGGTCCAGCGCTCCGTCTTCGTC
>JANNFQ010000037.1:0-6486 GCA_031380045.1 Acidimicrobiaceae bacterium | reverse complement strand
ACCGACGTCCATGGTGAACTGCACCACCGACCCAGCGGCCTGATCGATGACGGTCAGTCCAGCCACCCAGGGTTCATCGAACCGGGGGTCCGCGGCCACCACGTCCAACCACGCCGCGATGGCGTTCATGTCGGGAGCCGTCGCGGTCAGGGTCAGACGTCCCATCGGCGCCGCCGCCGCGGCCGCGGCCGGCCCGGCCGGCCCGGTGGTTCCGGTCGTCGCAGTCGCGATGCCGGCAGCGGCCGGCGGATCGACGACACCCTGGAACGACGAGACGGCGACTCCGATCGTGGCCCCGCTGGCCTCGACCGCAGCTTGCAGGGCGAACCAATCGACGTTGCGCGCCGCCACGCTGGCGGCGATGGCCGATGCGTCGGCCAGTGGACCGACGGATGAGATGGGATCGGTGTTCTGGTGGGCGACGACGTCGGCTTGCGCCTGGGTCAGGTCGACCCGCACGGCCGCAACCTCGCTGCTTGCCCCACTGATCTCGCTGCGAGTGCGGACGTACGTACCACCGATCGCGCCAACCAGCAGAACAGCTCCCATCACCACCGCAGCCCTGCGGGCGTCACCCGATCGATGTACCGCCTTCATCGGCGTCAAGTCGATCCGTCGATCCTTCGGTCGCATCGCCGCGAGTGCGACACCCATCGCCGCAGCGAGGTACGGGGCCACATCGGGGAGGTCGGCCGGTTCGAAGCCGGTGTTCCCCATCTTCACGTTGGCGAACGGGTCTGCCATCGTCACCGGAACTCCGAACTCGTCGCGAAGCGCCGCCGCCAATCCGGTCAGCAACGATCCGCCTCCGGTCAACAGCAGTTGCCGAACTGGCATCGCGTCGGGCTGTTCGGCGTAGAAGTCAAGCGACGCCCGCACCTCGCCGATCACCTCGGCAGTGGCGGACACGATCGAAGCCGATTCGGGGTCGATCGAAGCCGCCATGCGCTTGTGCCGCTCGGCCTCGACCACGTCGATCCCCATGTCCTTGGCGATGCGCTCGGTGACCTTGCTACCGCACACGCTGGTCAAGATGCGCGAGAACACGGCCTCGCCCTGACGAGCAGCAACCACCACCAACGTGCCAGCCCCGATCGACACGATCGCGTCCACCTGCTCCAGCGATTCCGACGCGATCAGCGATGGTGACAGAGCCGGTGTCAGTGCCAGCGCAAGCGCTGCAGGGAGCACATCGACGGCGAGGACGTTCAGATCGGCGTCGGCCATTGCTTCGAGCAGCGGCTGAATGGCCCCGCGATGTGTCGCCGCGAGCAGCTGTTGGTTCGGCTGGCCAAGCCTTGTCCAGTCGAGAGCGCGCACGCCGAAAACTGTGTCGTCGGCGGCGAGCGGCACGTAGTCCTCCAGTTGCAACGTGATCGTGGAGATCAGCTCGGCGTGTGCCATGGGTGGCATCTCGATCGTCCGTACGATGACCCGCGGCGACGACATCCCCACCCGAGCGTTGCGGCTCGTGAACCCAGCCTCGGTCCACAGTCGTCGCAGCGCCAGGGCCACAACAGCCACATCGACGACCTCGCCGTCGATCACTGCACCCGACGCAAGGGCGACCTGCCCCATTCGCCGTACCTGCGGACGATCGCCGAGTTCCACTTCCACAGCACGAACAGCGTTGGTGCCGACGTCCAATCCGATCACTCGCTGAGCCATGGGCCGATCTCCTCGATCTCGCATCTACGCGTCGGCCGACACGAGCTCGGCGTGACCTGGGATTCCCCGCCGGTGGGGAATCGCCGGGCGATGCCCACTGCCGATGGCCGACACGGCGGGCGTGGAACGCGTCCCCGAGCACATCGACGGCCAACCTGCCGACAGGGGAACGACCCTCATCGAGCAGCTCATCGCGATGACCATCGTGACCATGGCGATGCTGGCGCTGCTGGGTGCGCTGGGCGCAACGGCCAGGGGGGTGTCCAGTGGACGGCAACGCAGCGTCGCCGTCTCGCTGGCCAAGCAGACATTGGAGAGCTTGCAAGGCGCCGCCTACCCCACGGTGTCGATGAACCTGACCAGCCCGGGGTTGACGGCGGAACCGCTGGTCTCCGGTACTGCACCGAACTTGCGATTCGAGGGTGAGCTGCTGGTACCCGGTTCCACCGTGCCCTACATGTCGACGACAGTCGCCAGCGGCGCGACGTTCACCCTTCGCACCTTCATCACTGCGGTCGCGCCGCCCACCGGCACTGCGTACCGGCGCATCACGGTGATGGTGGATTGGACAATCGCTCCATCGTCGCCACCGATCAGATTGCGATTCTCGTCCCTGGTCTTCCCGCTGAACTACACCTCGTATCCGGCCAGCAACGGATCGGCGGCCGTGACCGGAGGGCTGATCACCGTGACCGGCCAGCTGGGCGGCGCCTCACTGAACGACGTGCACGTGGGGCTGCCGGCCGCACGCACCGACACGAACGTGTCGACGTTGCGTACCTCCATCGGCAGTGCCGTCAGCGCGACCAGCCACATCGATGTCGGCACGGGCACGGTCGGCACGTCAAGCTGCCCTTCCACCGGCGAGCCAGGCGTGGGCGACTGCCCGACGTTTTCCAGCGAGAGCGTTGCCGACAACAACGGCTCGTCGACCACCGGGAACTGGTCGGCTACTGCGAATCGATCGTTCGCTGCGGCATCGCTGTCTACGCCGAACAACTTGGTCATCACGACCCCCGCTGGGCTGCTGAACTCCCGCGCCAGCACTGATCTGTGTGGCACCTGCGGATTCGGAGACGCCGACGGCGCTCCGTGGGCCGAGGCATCGGTCACCACGACAACCGGATCGACGGCGACGTTTGCGAGCGACCACGGCGTCGGGGTGCTGGCCGGCGAGCTGTGGAACTTTGGCTCCGGCTGGAGCTCGACGACATCGGTCGATCACGACCCTGCGGGAGGTGGCATCGTCACCTCGACGGCCCGACTCGTATCGCCCGAGCTGCATGCCCTCACCATGGTCGGCGCCCCGGCCGGATTCGCCGGCGCCGTTGTGGTGAGCGGATTCACCGCATCGTCATCCATCGCATCGGGCTACACCCTCGCCCCTCCGGTCGTCACGGCCACCTCGGCGACCGTGCAGCTGTGGGACGGTTCGCTGAACGCGTATCGCCAAGTGAACGTCACCCCGGGTGTGGCCTTCGACGAGTCGGCGACGGCCACCATGCTGATCGGCGATCATCTGGTCACCTTCACGTCACGCGTCCGGTCACAGCCAACCACGAGCAGCATGGTTGGAACCGCCCCCCGCACTGACGCTGTGGCTCAACATCCGTCTGTCGTCGTGGTGAACGTGGACGTCAGCATCGTCTCGCAAACCACGTTGGAGATCACCGACGCGTTCTCGCTGTCGATCGACTACGGCTACGTGGCGGCGCACGGCGGATGGACTGCGAAGGCAGCCTGACATGTGCCCAACACAAGCGCGGCAACGGGACAAGGGCATGACCCTGATCGAGCTGATGATCTCTGTTGCAGTGATGTCGATCGCGATGGCGATGGTCGGTTCGATACTGATCGTGGCGCAGCGAGCGACGACGCGGATGGAGACGAGTCAGTCGACGATCGACGACGCTCGGTTGCTGTCGGCCACGCTGGACCGCGAGCTGCGCTCGGCGATCTGCATCAGCGTGCCCGGCGAGAACCAGAGCGGCAACACCCTCAGCTTTCAGACCATCTCCGCCGATGCGGTCGCAACGCTGACCTACGCGGTCACCAATGGCGCAGTCACCCGGACCGTTGGTCTTGGCCAACCCTCCACGGTGATCGACGGTGTCGGCGCAACCACCACCGCCTTTCGTCAGGTGACGACGCCGTTGCGGACAGTCGTCGTCGACATACCGGTCCGCTCGGTGACAGGCGGAGAGTTTCATTTGCAGACCACGGTCGCAGGGAGGAACGCATGGAGGGCATGTTGAGGTGTCAGCGCAGTCGCTCGCGCGATCGCGGATCGGCGTTGGTCATGGCAGTGATCATCTCAGTCATCGTCTTCGCGCTCGGCGGGTTGCTGCTTGCGCTGGTCTCGCACGAGAGCGCGGCATCGAACGTCGATCGGCGCCGCCAACAAGCGATCGACGCGGCGTTCGCCGGCCTAGTGGTCGCGAACTCTGCGCTGACGAGAAACTCGGCGTTCGCGACCACCGGGCTGGTGCCGTTCACCGGCGGCTCGGCGCAGTTCGAGGTGACGGTCGCGGCCGACCCGGCGTCGACCACCGGATTCGGACGGCTGATCACATCGGTGGGCTATGCGCCGTCGAAGGCCGCTGTCGCTCGCTCGACCAGATCTGTGGTGCAGGCAGTCGAGCTGGAGCCGATCGGCTTCACCTACGGGGTCTTTTCGGAGACCGTGATCGTGACGGGATCGTCGTCGACCGTCATCGGTGACATCTACACCAACGGCGACATCACCCTGGGCAACTCGCAGGACTACATCGGCAGCATCTATGCGCGCGGCAACGTGTACACGGGCGCCAACCAGAAGATCACCGGCAACGTGTACGCAAACGGAAACATCTCCCTCGGCAGCAACTCGACGAGCGTGTACGGCAGTGCCTTTGCCATTGGCAACATCGCGACCGGCGGCACCATCCGCGACACGGCACAGGCGGGCGGCACGATCGGCTGCGCCAAGGTTCTGGGTGCGTGCATTCCCAACTCTCCGCCTCCGCCCGTGCCTGTGCAGCATCTGCCGGAATTCGCGTGGAACCCGGCGAACTATGCGGCGGTCTCGACGTCCGCCACGGGTGCAGCGTTTGTGTCGACGCACTCCAAGGTGAACATGCAGGGCACCTTCTACGTGACGGGCGATGTGTCATTCGCGAAGCAGGACTCGCTGTGGCTGACCGGCGACGTGACGATCGTGGCAACGGGCAACATCAGCCTCCCCGGAGCTGTCGTCAACAACGCGGCAAGCGCAGCAAAAGTGCAACTGACCGTGATCTCGTCCGGCGGGGGCACCATCACCCCTGCGAACAACTTCACCATCCCTTCGACGGTCTCGACGCTGCTGTACACGACCGGCACCTTCGACGCCAGGAACTCTTCGACGTTCCGCGGCGTGCTGTACGCGGGTGGGGTCACCAGCGGTGCCCACATCTCGGTCACCCACGAGCTGCTGACCGCACCTGGTTTCAACTGGGCACCCGCCAGCCCGCAGGCCTTCACGATCCGAAACATCTCGACTCGCGAGACCAGTGGTGGGTGAACCGCGAAACGGGGACTTTCGAGGCGTCGTCAGATCGAACTGGCCGACACACATGGTCGATGGACGCCCCGATGACCGCTGCTGTCGGGCCCCGCTCCGTCGAGCCAGAGTGGAGTGATCCGGCACTGACGACCGTGCTGCCCGAGCACATCGGCCGCCGGTACCAGGCTGTGCCGCTGCGTCGCGAGAGCGGCCGTCTGGTGGTGGGCATGGTGAATCCGGGTGACCTGCGCGCCGTCGATGATCTGCGGGCACTGTTGGGCGAGACGTTCACCAGAGTGTTGATCAGCACCAGCCAGCTCAGCGAGCTGCTCGATGAACGCAGCAAGCTGGACGAGGAGGTCAACAACGTTGCCCAGATCGTGGTGGATGACTCGTTCGACGACAGTCAAGATCTCGCCTCGCTGCGAACCGTCGTCGAGGAAGCGCCCATCGTCAAGTTCGTCAACCTGATCATTCTGCAGGCGGTGCAGGAACGGGCGTCCGACATCCACGTCGAACCGACCGAACACGACCTGCGCATTCGCTTCCGCATCGATGGCGTCCTGCACCAACGCATGCGCCAGCCGCGCTCGATCATCCCCGGCGTCATCTCACGCCTGAAGGTCATGGCCGACATCGACATCGCCGAACGACGCGTGCCCAAGGACGGACGGATCACCCTGACCGTCGAGGGCACCGCTGTGGACCTGCGCGTGTCGACCTTGCCCACCGTGTACGGCGAGAAGGTGGTCATGCGCATCTTGGACCGCGCCAGCAGCGTTCAGTCGATGGCCAGCCTGGGCTTTCTTCCGGCGCAACTGGCGCTGTACGAGCATTCGTTCCGCAAGCCGTACGGGGCCATCTTGGTGACCGGGCCTACCGGCTCGGGCAAGACGACGACCCTGTACGCAACGCTGAACCTCTTGAACGAGGACTCCAAGAACATCGTCACCGTCGAGGATCCTGTCGAGTACCGACTGGCCAACGTCAATCAAGTGCAGACCAATCCGAAGGCCGGCCTGACGTTCGCGAATGCGCTGCGGTCGATCCTTCGGCAAGACCCTGACATCATCCTGGTCGGCGAGATTCGCGACAAGGAGACAGGTGTCATCGCCGTCGAGGCGGCATTGACCGGCCACCTGGTGCTGTCCACACTGCACACGAACGACGCTGCATCGACCCCGTTGCGGTTGATCGAGATGGGCATCGAGCCGTTCCTGGTGACCTCTGCGGTCGACTGCGTGCTCGCTCAGCGGCTGGCGCGGCGACTGTGCACCCGTTGCCGCAAGCCCTTC
>JANNFQ010000410.1:0-1924 GCA_031380045.1 Acidimicrobiaceae bacterium | reverse complement strand
GCCATCACCAGCGCGAATCGAGTGTTGCTGCGACGCAGCGACCTGATCCTGGCCTGAAAGGTGCGGCGGTTGATCAGGCCGGTCAGCGAATCGGTCGAGGCCTGTTCCTGGGTTCGCACCATCGTGCGCAGCATGCCGATTCGGGCGCCCGCCTGAGCGGACAGCATGGACAACGCCTCGATCTGATCCACACTCGGTACTTGATTCGGGGCGTCGACTGAATGGATCACACCGATGGCGCGGCCCATGAAGGTCACCGGTACGCACACCGCCGAGCACGGCGCCACCCCGCGGTTGCGAAGATGCGGGCATGCGTCCAGCGAGTCGCTGGACGCGAACGTGACGGCCGAACCGCTGCGAACGGCGACACACGAGAACGGCGAGGCGACCGGACAGCCGGGGCCGTCGGGGCTCGGTCCAGCGACGACCGCTTGTTCCAGATTCGACCTGCTGTTGTCGGCCAACAGTAGCTCTGCAGGACGGTGCGGCAGCAGGGCGGTCATCGTCAGCCCGACGACCTCGAGCGCGGTGGTTTCGTCGTCGGCCATCTCGAATGCGCGATGCACCCTGCTGGACGTCTCCTGCCGACGGTGGTCGCTCATCAGCGTTTCCTCGCGCAGACGCAGCTTCAAGAGCATCGTGTTGAAGGCGCGTGCCAGGCGGCCTGTCTCGTCGTCGCCGCTGACCTCGGCCGCAGCCCCGAGGTCGCCCTCGGCGGCGCGTTCTGCGGCCTGTTGGACACGAAGCAACGGATCGCGGATCAGCTTCGTGATCGCCCAACTCGCCAGCACCATGACGGCAAGGGCCAGGGTTCCGAGTGCGATGCCGAGTGTGCGTGCGTCGGACGACGCGGCATCGAATCGTCGAACAGCGTCGACACGGCCCGTCTCCGCCAGCTCCGAGAACTTCGACGCGTCCTCGGCCATGAACCCGAACGCGAGGCCTTCGGCACCGAGCGTCAGGTTGCGAGCAAGATCGGTCTGTCCTGTCTGCAGTGCGTCCCAGATCAGCTGATCGGTGACCACGAACGTCTGGTATCCGGTCGCCAGCTTGTGGATCAAGGCCGTGGCGACCGGCCCACCGCCGCTGTCGCGCAGTTGTTGCAACGCGGCTTCGAACTCGCCGGCAGCCTGATCGAACGCTGTGCGAGGGGCCGGCCAATCCAGCACATAGGCCTGCTGTGCGGCACGCAGTTCGGCCGCCGCGAAACGCAGGTGGTCGGCCGCCTGAGAACGGTACGCGGCGGCATCAACGATCTGATCGTTGGCGGCGCCCAGCCGGGCCACCGTCAGGAACAGGCAGGCGATGACCAGTCCCAGCACCGATGTCAGCGAGGCGAAGCCGATCAGCAGCTTGCGGCCGACGGGGAGGTCGATGACGAGTTGCCTCACCCGCCGCCGTTCAGTCGAGATGGCCATCGAGCGTCACCTCCTCGTCGCCGATCGTGATGGTCAAAGTCAGGTCGCTGTCGCCGGGAACAAACACGTTGGTGCCGTAGTGCACGTCGGGTCCGCCAATGTTGACGTCCTGCATCAACGTCGCGCGAACCTCGATCCGCTCGCCGGTGGTTCGGTTCAACAGCGTGATCGTCGGCTTCGATGTCGTCGAAGGGAATCCTGTCTCGCGGTCATAGATGTGGGCTTCGACATGACGAACTTCGACCCCTATCGGATCGCCGCTGCCGGTCAGGATGAGCTCACCCTCGACGGGGTGCTCGGCGTCGGCCTGCTGTGAGGTGAACATCTCTTCGCCGGGCAAGACGTTGGCGACGACGACGTACGACGCGGTCGTTGCGATCCGAGTCCATCCCGCCACCGTCGACACGTCCGCGCCCGTCGAATCGCCCCCGCCGGTGTCGCTGACGAACCCACAGGTCGACAACAGAGCGATCAGGCTGAGTGGTAACAGCGTCGTCGCCACCCAC
>JANNFQ010000408.1:0-2859 GCA_031380045.1 Acidimicrobiaceae bacterium | reverse complement strand
GATGGCCGGCTGCTGCGACCCATTCTGGAAGCTGCGTCGCGAGAGCTGCCGGTACCCACCGACGAACAACTGGCTGCCGATGTGCACCAGCACGACATGTCGGCCCTGTTCGACGGCGCCACGCTGGAACGCATCTAGGGTCGCACCATGCGCGCAGCAGTGTTCTACGAAACCGGTGGTCCCGAGGTCTTCAAGTATGAGGAGGTGGCAGACCCGGTCGTTCGTGCTGGCGGCGTGATCGTCCAGATCGGCGCAATCGGCATTCAGGGTGGCGACCTGTTGCACCGTCAGGGTGGCGTGCTGGCCACCGTGCCGCACGTGGTCGGCTATCAGGCCGCAGGCACTGTGGTCCAGGTCGGGCCCGATGTCACCTCGGTGGCTGTCGGCCAACGCGTGGTCGCCACGATGGGCTTTGGCAGTCACGCTCAGATGGCCGGCGTTCCGGCCAGCGCCGTGTATGCGATTCCCGACGGCCTGTCAATCGACGATGCGGCGGCAGTACCCATCGAATTCGGGACGGCCGACGACTGCCTGTTCGAGTTCGGGCGCTTGGTCGCCGGCCAGACCGTGCTGATCCAGGCGGGCGCCGGCGGTGTCGGCCTGGCCGCGATCCAATAGGCCAAGGCGGCCGGCGCCAGCCTCATCCTTGCCACGGCGTCCAGTGACGATCGCTTGGATCGGCTGCGCGAGTTCGGCTTGGATCACGGCATCAACTACGCCACGACCGACGTCGCCACCGAAGTGCTCAGGTTGACCGAACGTCGCGGTGTTGATCTGGTGGTCGATCCGGTCGGCGGTCGCACGCTCGAGAGCAGCATTGCCTCGCTGGCGTACCGGGGACGTGTCAGCTGGGTCGGCCGTGTGTTGTTGCGCCCCGACGACGTGCCGGCCGGCTGATCGCGGTCAGGCGCGACGCACCTCGCGAAACGGAACGTCTTTGTCGACCGACGGCTCGCGCGGCAGGCCCAGCATCTGTTCACCCAAGATGTTGCGTTGGATCTCGTCGGTGCCACCCGCGATCGATTGCGCCGGCACCGAGATCAGGACCTCGCTGATGATGCCGTTCAGCGGTGCGTCGGCCCCGACCAGCATTCCGTCGGCACCCGCCAGGTGCGAGTGCGCACGTGCAGCGGCACGCGCCACGTGGCTGGTACCCAGCTTGCCGATCGATCCTTCGGCGCCCGGTGGACCTCCGGCGGCGCGGGCATCCTGCGCACGCTGCGCAGTCCACTGCTGCGTGCGCTGTTGTGACAGCACCGAGGCCAACGCCTGGCGGGCCAGCGGATCGGCGTCCATGCCTGCGGCCCTGGCCCGCCCGACCAACAGGTCGACCCGGCCGGCGCGCTGCGGATACCAGTCGTACGTCCGGAAGTGTTCGTCTGCCTCGTGAGCGGCTTCGACCAAGGCTCGCCCACCCGACGCGTCGATGGTCGGCCGACGCATGCCGCCGAAGCGACGCTCGTGCGCCAACGTGGTCATGGCCACTCGCCAGCCCTCGTCGACCGGGCCGATCACATGAGCACCCGGCACTCGTGCACCGGTCAGGAAGACCTCGTTGAACGACGCATGGCCGTTCATCTGCTGCAGCGGTCTGGCCTCCACGCCGGGTTGGTGCATGGGCAACGCGAAGCAGGTGATGCCGCGATGTTTGGGGGCATCCCAGTTGGTTCGCGCCAGCAGCAGACCGAGATCGGCGTGGTGCGCGCTGGTGCTCCACAGCTTCTGCCCGTCGATGACCCACTCGTCGCCATCGCGCCGCGCTGTCGTCGACAGACCGGCCAGATCTGAGCCGCTGCCGGGCTCGCTGAACAGTTGGCACCACGTGTCCTCACCGGTCACGATCCGCGTCAGCAGTAGCGCCTTCACCTGATCCCCCCCGTGGGTCAGGATCGTCGGCGCGGCCAATCCCATCCCGGCGCCGGGGGGAGTGCCGACCGCGCCCACCAGGGCGATGGCCGCGGACGCCACGTCGTCGGCCCAGGCCGGCAGGCCGCGGCCGTGCCAATCGACTGGCCATGACGGCACCGCCCATCCAGCGGCTGTCAGCGCACGCCGCCATTCCAGCAGCGACTGGTCGGCATGCCAGTTCGCCTCCAACCAGGCCGACACCTGGGCGCGCACGCCGTCAGGGTCGTGTGCCGCCGCAGTGTCTTCCTGACTGCTCATCGACCCTCGAAGCTCGGTGTGCGGCGGGCAGCCGTTGCCGCCAGGCCTTCCGCGAAGTCAGCCGTGCGCATCAGTCGTTCTTGCTCGGCACGTTCTCGCGCTGTTGCCATGCGAACCTGATCGACAAGACCCTGACGCATGGTGGCGCGGATGCTGGCGACGGCCAGCGGTGCCGACTGGGCGATGTCGGCAGCAAACGCACGCGCCGAGGCGTCGAGATCGGCCGGCGCCACCAGCCGATCCAACAAGCCGATCGAGTGCGCCTCGTCGCCGGCGACTCGACGACCGGTCATCAGCAGTTCGTTGGCTCGCTGGGCGCCGGCAACAGCGGGCAGCGTGACGGTCAACGCGAAGCCGTGGTGAAAGCCCAGCCGGGCAAAGTTCGCGCTGGCGCGCGTGTCCACAGTGCCAACGCGGAAGTCGGCCGACATGGCCAGTCCCAAGCCTCCACCGATCGCCGCCCCCTGCACGGCCGCAACCACTGGTGTGGTTGCGCCGAACAGGCGAATCGCCTCGTCGTAGAGGTGTCGGTCGACCGGTGGGTCCTGTGCGCCGGCGCCTGCTGGCGCTGTGGGTGGCCGGGCACCAAGTCGTGCTCCGGCGCAAAAGTGCCGGCCCTCGGAACGCAGCACGATTGCGCGGCAACGGAGGTCGGCGTCGAGCAACTCGTAGGCATCGGCCAGCGCCGCGATG
>JANNFQ010000708.1:0-2269 GCA_031380045.1 Acidimicrobiaceae bacterium | reverse complement strand
GACGGTTGCGTATCGCGTCCGAAGAGTTCGGTCGACCTGCTTCTGTTCACGAGATGATGCAGCACCTGTTCTCGCAGCGCGCCTGGGGTTCGATGGCCGAGTCCGAGACGTATGCACACCTCGAGCACCTTCGCTTGCTGGGCAGCGCGCGTACCCAGTGGCAGGACGGCCTGCTGCAGTACGAGATCGTCCACTGACGATCAGCGCCGGTTCCGGCGGGCATACGATTCGACGATGACCTACATCGACATCAACGGGCACCCCACCTGGATCAGTGTGGGAGAACACAGTGATCGAACCGTCCTGCTGATGCACGGGGGGCTCTCGAACAGCGATGCGTTGCTGGATTCGATCGGCATTCGGCTGTCGCAGACGTTGCGAGTTGCCGCCTTTGATCGTCGTGGCCATGGTCGCACGGCCGACACGCCAGAACCGTTTCACTACGACTCGATGGTCGACGAAACCATCGCCGTGCTCGAGCATCTGGGTGGCCGCTCGCACATCGTCGGCTGGAGCGACGGCGGCATCATCGGTCTGCTGGTCGCCCTCCGACGACCCGATCTGATCGATCGGATGGTCACGATCGGCGCGAACTACCACTTCTCGGGCGTCCGCCCGATGGGAGGCGACGACCCCGACGACCCGTTCTTCACGATGATCGCCGCCAGCTATGCCGAGCGATCGCCAGACGGCCCTGAACACTTCATGGATGTCGCCGCGAAGACATTTCACATGTTCGCGACCGAACCCACCATGACGCTGGCCGACTTGGCCGATATCCAGGCACCAGTGTTGGTGATGGTCGGCGACGACGACGTGATCGAGCTGTCGCACACCTGCGATCTGTACGAAGCCATCCCAGGGGCGCAATTGGCCATCGTGCCCGCCGCGTCGCATGCGCTGCCGATTGAGCATCCCGATACCACGGCGCGTCTGATCCTGGACTTCTTCGATTCCTCGCTCCCCCCGGTCACGCTGATGCCCAGTCGCCGCAGGTGACGCACTGGCCTGAAATTGCGAGCGCGAGCGGCGTCGACCATCGCTAGCTTGCGCTGGTGCGGACGCCGCCCCATGGTCTGGCAACCGAGACGATGCGGATGGTGTGGGACAGCGTTGGGGGCTGACGATCACGTCGATCGAGTATCGGCCAGTTGGATTCGGAAGCCATCATTGGCGCGTCATCGACTCAACCGGCACCCCATGGTTCGTCACGGTCGACGAGCTGTGCACCAAACGGCTGACGATGGCCGATCTGGATGATCGTTCGTTCAACCGGTTGTACGCCGCCCTTGCCACTGCAAGCGACCTTCGGCGCGCAGGCGCATCGTTCGTGATCGGGCCGCACCGGACACTCGACGGTGGCCCGCTGGTGCGAATCGAGCCCGGATTGGCAATTGCCCTCTATCCGTTCATTGACGGGCACAGCTACACCTTCCACACCATCCCCACGCCTGCGCACCGCGGCGATGTCCTCGAATCTGCTGGGCCCTACACAGCACCGCAGGCAGCCGACCGACAACGTGCTGACACACGGAGAACCCCATCCCGGCAACACCATGCACACTCAGTCGGGTCTTGTTCTGATCGATTGGGACACGGTGCTGATCGCCCCACCCGAGCGCGATCTGTGGAGCCTGGAATCTGGTGACGGGGCCGTCACCCAGGCGTACACAGCCGCGACGGGGACACGGCCTCGATCGTTCATGATGGAGATGTACCGGATCAAGTGGGACCTTGCCGATCTCGCGGCCTACGCCGGCAGGTTCGCTGGCGCGCACCTGGGCAACGAGGATGACCAGCAGTCGTGGGCCAATCTCGAGGCGCTGTTGACCGGCCTCGAAACGTGACATGCACCCCGCGCTCGACGTCGCCGTGCGTTCATTTGTTGTTCGGGCGGCGTTCGGGATCGCGCAGCCGAGGGCTCATGTGGTGGTTCTACGTTCCGAACGTCCACGTCGACTGAAGGAGCCCCATGATGCACACCAACGAATTCGAGGACACGGCAGCGGTCGAACACACCGGCGCTGCCTCGTTGAATCGCCGCTCGCTGATCGGCGGTGGCGCTGCGGCCGGCCTCGCCGCTTTTCTTGCCGGACCGCTGGCCACCCACGCTGCGGCTGGGAGCAAATCTGCCAGTGAAACAACAGGCTCACTTAAACCACATGCAACGATGCCGTCCCAATATTCCATATCTGGATTTACATTCAACGCGAAACCATGACGTGAGACTCCGCGCGCATCCACCTTCACACCAATCGCGGCGATCTTG
>JANNFQ010000701.1:0-16883 GCA_031380045.1 Acidimicrobiaceae bacterium | reverse complement strand
GACTCTGGAAAGCAGTCGCGATCCGCGACCGCGGCTGCCGGTTCCCTGGCTGCGACCGCAAGAAAGCGTGGACTGACGCCCATCACATCACCTGGTGGCGACGCCACGGTGACACAAAGCTCGACAACCTGCTCCTGCTCTGCCAACGACATCATCATCTGGTCCACAAACACGACTGGCACATCAACCTCGACGCCGACACAGGCCGGGCCACCTACACCCTCCCCAACGGCCGAATCCTGACCAGCGAACCACCCGGACAACCCACCATCCGCGCAGCCTGAACCAGGCCTGGGACGAGTGCTCAGCGAAACCGGTAAAACACCCGCGCACCTGCACGCCCGGGTTCGCGCCAGCGCCTTGCGAAGTGCGCCCACACGATGATCGACCCAGTCATGACGCGAGGGGGTTGCGTCGCTCCGCAGACTCGACGGTTCGTGTCGACGGGACGGGACTGGACGTCACCCAAATGGCTGATCGACCATGCCCAGCCGGCCGTGGCCAAACCTTCTACACATCCCGCTCGTGTCACTCTCTGTCATCCAATTGACATATTCGACATTCAATCGTCACATAGTGCCAGCTGCACCCTGAACCTGCTGCTGACGTTGGATCTGCCATCGCGCACGCCGTGTCTCGATTCCGCCCGAACGAGCCATGCCCGGTGGCACGTACGAAAGGAAGCCCCCACAATGACTGATGTCCTCGATCGCCCTGCGTTGCTCGACGAGCACCGCCTGCGCAGGGAAACACCCCCCGACCACCACAGCCACCCGATGATCGGCCGGGTCTCGTCACTGGTGATGCTGCTACCCGTTCGACTCTTCCTGGCAGCCGGCTGGCTGCGGGCAGGCGCCGAAAAGCTGATCGACGATCGGTGGTGGAGCGGAGCGAACCTGCGGACGTTCCTGAGCCAACAGCATGACCAAGCCATTCCGTTCTTCCGACCGGTGATGGACCAGGCGATTGCCCCGGCCGCACCATTGGTCGCCTTCGTTGTCATGATCACCCAACTCATGTGTGGTCTGGCGATCGGTACCGGCCGCGGAATGCGCCTGGCGTTGCGTTGGGCTTTCCTGCTGAACGTGGTGTTCATCCTGGCCGGTCGGGTCAATCCGTCGGCCTTCTACTTGGTGATGGAGGCGGTCCTGCTGTTCGCCATTGCCGACGGCGCCATCGGCCACCGACACAGCACGCCGTCGCAGCGCACGTTCGTCGCCGCCGGTGCCTCCTGCCTGTTCGCCCTGGTGTTCGTGCCGTACATCCGTACCATCCAGCCCGCCGGCGTCATCGACGATCCCGCCATGATGCTGACCTTCCTGGGTGCCGTCGTGGCCGCCACGTTGGTCGTGCGTCGCGCCGCACATCCCGAGTATCGCCACACCCGACTGGGGCAGTTGTGGATCCGGCACTTGGATGGCTGGAGCTCGGCTGCGCCGCGCAATCGAGGCGAGGCGCGTGCGCAGTCTCGGTGATCGGGTTGGCCGGCCGAACGGTGGGCCGTCAGTCAGAGGAAGGCAGCGGCTTGGCATCTTTCAACTGCGCAGCCTCGGCACCGACCGACAGTCCCCCGTCGCCGCCCTTGGTGCACAGCATCTCGAGCGATCCGTCGACGCCCACGTACCGTTTGCCCAGTTGCGTGCCGGTCGCGAAATCGGGATCGATGCTGATGCCGTCGGAGGGTTGCGCACCGTGGGCGACCATCGATGTGCCCCCGCATCGAAGGTCGACGTCACCTGCCGGCGACCGCACCACGACCACCTCAGTCGTGCACACAGCACTGGCCCATCGAGATCCAGGCTTCAAGTCCATGGCGAAAGTTCTCCTGTGACGCTGGCTCAGAAGCGGCGGTCGTTGGTCTTCTTCTTGTACGGCGCCTTGAACGGCGCCTCGAGCAGAGTCTCGAACTGCGCGTCATCTGGCTGCTTGGGCTCGTTCAGCCGTTGCAGGTAGGTCTTGATGGCGGCACGAGCCGGAGCGACGTGATCGCCCTTGGTGCCGACCGACCGGGCCAGCGCATCCTTCGCCTTGGCGACCCGATCTTTTCGAGTGGCCTTCTCTTCGTCGGAGATCAAACGCTTGGGCTTGTCGGATGCCGCCGCCAGGCGACGGGCCTCGGTCTGCTGGAGCGGCGTGAGCTTGGCGGGGATTGCCATGGAACTGATCCTTCTGGTCGGGAGAACGACGATACATGACCCGGTCGCCGGTCCCTCAACGCCCCACTTCGCGAGCGATCGCTACGACCTTGGCACGTGCTGACCGAATTGCTGCGCGCGCTGGCCCAGTTGGTCGAGGTCGCACATCTGCTGCTGCTGGAGCAACGCCTCGAGCGCGTCCTGCCAGCTGGACCAGTACTCGTCGGGATGCTCACTGATCTCGGCGATCAGTCGGTCACGAAACTGCTGGAACTGGATCGCCTCGCTCTGACACAGCGCCATGGTGGTGGCGAACAGTCGTCGTTGCCACGGATGCTCGAACACCATCTCGCCGTTGGCGCGGGGCGGCGCGGCCGGACCGTCGATGTCCAGCTGCAGCTCGCTCATCGGGCCACGCCGATCATGTGGTCGCGGCCGACCAACTGCGCGAGTGCCTCGACATCGAGATGCTCGGATCCGGCGGGACGCTGCGGCAGCACCAGGTAGCGAACTTCGGCCGACGAGTCCCACACGTTGATGTCGATGTCGTCGGCCACGACGCAACCCAATTCGGCCAGCACGACGCGCGGCTCGCGCACCACCCGCGACCGGTACGCCAGTGATTTGTACCAAGCCGGCGGCAGACCGAGCAGGCCCCACGGATAGCACGAGCACAACGTGCACACGACGACGTTGTGGGTGCAGTCGGTGTTCTCGACCACCACCAGATGATCGACCTCGGGCCCGCCCAGACCCATGGCCTTCATCGCCCCAGTGCCATCGCTGAGCAACGTTTGCCGGAACTCGGGATCGGTCCATGCTCGGGCAACCAGACGTGCACCGTGCTGGGGACCGAGTTGGTGCTCGAAGTAGTCGAGCACCCAATCGATCCGTGCCGGGTCGACCAGACCGCGCTCGATCAGCATGGCCTCGAGCGCTTCGGCTCGCAGCGCCCGCGGGTCGTCGTCGTGATCGTGATCGTGCTCGTGCTCGTGCTCGTGCTCGCCGGTCATGCTGCCTCCAGGTGTGGCTCGAAGATGTCGACGCAGACTGTGTGGTCGCCCTCGCCCCACAAATCGCGTGCTGCGAATGCCACCGCGTACACGAACTGCGGCGATTCTCCGCGCCCGTGTGCGTTGGTGTCGGGAAAGACGAATGCCGGATGCACGATGTGCACGCGGCCGGGCTTGGCACGAACGAAACGGGGCACTCGGGTGTGACCGACGGGATGCACATCGGCGACCACGACAGCGTCGCCAACCGCGAAACGCGGCGACCGATCGACAACACGAACCTGGCTTCCTTCGTCGGGTGAATTGGGCAACGACTGCGGCAGCGAGCCTGGCGGCGCAGGCGACGGACGAGCAGCCGCGCCTGCGCCCGATCGCTGATCGATTTGGTCGCTGGTGATCAGGTCGTGTTCCACCAGTCGGACCTCCAGGGCCGCGAGCCAACGTCCGTAGTAGCCCGCCGTGAGATACATGCCGGGGTCGAGGCGTTCGATGGAGTGCCGGAAGTAATCGATGTTGCCCTCGACCTCGGCCAACGTTGACATCAAGAACGTGCGACGCTCCCACGGGGCATGGAACACGACCTCGTCGCGCACAACCGCACCGAAACCGTGCATGCCCCCGAGGTCATGGATGCCGTCCACGATTGAGAACGTATCGCTTCACCGCCGCACACGTTGTGCGACGGTGGTGGTTCGGTGCGCCTCGACAACACGCTCGAGCGCGCTCGACAGCACACCCGCCTCTTTGGGGGTCAGCATGCTGGTGAAATGGCGCTGGATGCCTTGCGCGTACACCGGAGCGGCGGCACGCAGCGCGGCGCGGCCAGCCGTGGTGATGGCGGCGAACGATGCGCGCCCATCGCCGGGATCGGGATGGCGCTCGACGAATCCGCGGTCGACCAACTCGTCCACAAGTCGGCTGATGCGCGTTCGCGACAGCACCGTGCGAGCCGCCAGTTCTTGCATTCGCAGACGTCGATCGGGCCCTGCATTCATTTCGAGCAGCACGTCGTACCACGACAGATCGATCACGCCGGCCCGCCGCAGGTCGTCCTCGATCGCGCGCAACACCACGTCCTGCGCCAGGAGGAGCGATCGCCACGCCCGGAGCTCGTCGCTGTGAGTCACGACAAGATCGTATCCCTACTTGCGTGCGTCTGCACGCATCTGTATAGTTGCGTGCGTTCGCACATATCTTGAAAGGATTCGAACATGACCACCACCGCTTCCCCCACCCGCACCGTCAACGGCAGTTCCGTTCCCGCCGCCGGAACCTGGAGCGTCGATCCCGGCCACGCCGACGTCGCGTTCATCGGCCGCCACTTCATGCTGACAAAGGTCCGCGGCCGGTTCACCGGCGTAACCGGATCGGTGGTCATCGCCGATCATTCCGAGGACTCGAAGCTGGACGTCACCATCGACATGGCGTCGGTCAGTTCGGGCGATCAGACGCGCGACGATCACCTCCGTTCCCCCGACATGTTCGACGTCGACGCCCATCCGATCGCCACCTACCGTTCGACATCCGTCGCTTGGTCGAAGGACACCGGCACGGTCATTGGCGACCTGACCATCAAGGATGTGACCCGTCCCGTGCTGCTGCGGGTCGAGTACCTGGGCCACGCTACGGACCCCTCCGGCAACGAGCGTGCGGTTTTCTCTGCATCGGCGAACATCAACCGTGAAGACTGGGGCCTCACGTGGAACATCGTCCTCGAGGCCGGCGGACTGCTGGTGTCGAAGGAGATCCGCCTGGAGGTCGAGGTCGAGACGGTGCTGCAGGTCGTGTAGCTGCCAGAACGTCCACTGCTCGTTCCAGTAGCAACACGACATCACATCGGTCAGGAACACGGCGGCCGAGGCATGGCGCCCGCGACAGGGCGCGTGCCAAGCATGGTCCATGGGACGATCGCCATCAGCTCCAGCCGCACGATCGGTGTCGTGACACCTGGTCGGCGACGGAGCCGAGCTCGCGTGATCGCCCACGTCCTAGGCGCCCAACGGCATCGGTCGGCATTCCAAGGCCAGTTTGCGCAACGACGCGTCGAGGTGTCGCCGGTCGGTAGCGCCAATGCCGCTCAGCAACGACGCCTCAGCCGCCATCACCGCGGCGAATGCCTGTGCCGCGATCGTCCGGCCCTTGTCGGTCAACGACACCAAGACGCCGCGCCGATCTGCGGGATCGGGCGCGCGTCGAATGCACCCGAGTGTCTCGAGCCGATCGAGACGGGTGGTCATCGCACCTGATGTGATCATCGTCTCGACCAACAGGTGTCGCGGGTTCACACTTCGATCGGGTGCGCTTCGATTCAACGTGGCCAGAACGTCGAAGTCGGCCAGCGTCAATCCCCAGGTGTTCAGGACTCGCAGCCGAGTTCGCTCGATGTGTTGCGCAATCTGCAACACCCGGCCGGTCACCGCCAGCGGCGACGGATCGACCCGGGACGACTGGTGGTTGCGCCACTGCTCGATGATGAGATCGACCTGATCGGATGCCATGCGGAAAATGTAGCTTGACATCCAGCATTATCCAAGTATCTTGACTTCAAGTATCTTGACTCCAGGCATTATCGACACTCAGAGAGATTCGACCAACATGAACCCGACCACCCCCATGGCAGAACCATCCGTCACCTCACCCGTCACCCCACCCGTCGCCACACCCGTCCTCAACAGTCCCGTCACCGTCGATCGACGGACCGTCGTCGTGACCGAACGCATCGAGATCGAGCGACCCGCTGACGAGGTGTGGGCCGCGATCGCCGACTACTCGTTCGATCTCGTCTGGCGCGACGGCATCATCCAGATGACACCGTTCCCCGCCGGCACACCGCAGGACGGCACTCGAATCCATGAGGTCCTGCGGTCGTCAGGCATGACCTTCAACACTGACTCTGTGGTGTCGGACGTTGCCCCAGGTGTGAGCTACCGGTTCGCCGGAGGCGGCACCATCGGCCAGGTGCGCGGCATGCGCTCGGTCGAACCTACGGGAGACGGCAGTGCAGCCTTCACGTATCAAGTCGAGCTGCGCCCGACTCGCCACTACCGCCCACTGCGATCGCTGCTCGGGCGCACGCTGGGGTCGACTCTGCACAGGGACCTGCAACGCCTGAAGCAACTGATGGAGGCATAGCACCTGGCTTGGCTTGCGTTGGGTGACCGCTTTGCGATCGTCGACTTCCACTGCGTGCTGCTGGGCAGCGGCATGACCCATTGGACGAACGTGCTCGAGCGCTGGAGCAACACATAGTGTGCTGCCGTGCAACCTCGCCTCGTCGTCACCGCGATGGACCACATCGTGCTGATCTGTGCCGATATCGAGGTCACACTTGTGTGGTACATGCACGATCTGGGCCTGCAACCAGTACGCGTCGACCAATGGCGTGGCGGCACCGCGCCGTTCCCGTCGGTCCGAGTCAATGGCGACACGATCATCGACCTGATTCCCGGGAACGAAACCGGCGGGCGACTGGATCATCTGTGTCTCGTGGTAGAGGACGTGGATCTGGACGAGTTGGCCGGATCGGGACGCTTCGACGTGGTCGACGGACCGACTCTGCGGTACGGCGCGCGTGGCGATGGCACATCGCTGTACGTCCGCGATCCCGACGGCACCGTAGTAGAGCTGCGTCACTACGCCGGCTGACGGTACAGCCGGCCGGCCACGGTACTCACCCGAACGGATGATTCTTGATCGGCGAGCGGTTCTCGCTCACGTCGACGGGCAAGATGCCGATACCGAAGATGAACACGTCCAGACACCTGCGTGCTGGCAAGACGTGGATGCGCCCCCTCTTGTCGTTCGAGCAATCCGACCGAGGAGCCAACATGACGCCATCCGCCGTTCACCACCACATCCCCTCGCGCCCGCGCGTACGGGGACCTGGTTGTCGAATCATCGCGGCCGTCGGCACCTGCGTTGTCGCGGCTGGGATGCTGACCGTTGCCCCGTCGGCGCAGGCCGCCATCGTGCCAACGGTGCCGCTAGCCACCGCGGCGAACTACTCGGTGCTCGGCGGGCAGACCGCAACGAACACTGGTGCCAGCATCTTGAACGCCAGCGTGGGTGTGCATCCCGGCAGTGCGATCGTCGGCTTCCCCCCGGGCATCGTCAACCCTCCCGGAACCTTCGAAGCCGCTACTGCCGTAGCCCTGCAAGCCCAGACCGATCTGACGATCGCGTACGACTACGCGGCGGGTCAGCCGCTGACGGGACCCGAGACGACGGTCGACCTGGTCGGCCAGACGCTGCAGGGTGGCGTCTACGCGTCGTCCAGCAAGGGGCCGTTGCAACTGTCGGGCGAGCTGGTTCTGGACGGTGCCGGTGATCCGAACTCGGTCTTCATCTTCCAGACCAACTCCACGTTGATCACCGGTTCTGGCAGCACGGTGCGGTTGATCAACGGCGCACAAGAGTGCAACGTCTTCTGGCAGGTGGGTAGCTCGGCCACCCTGGGCACCGGTTCCAACTTCGTCGGCAACATCTTGGCCCTCACCTCGATCAGTGTGACCACGAACGTCACGGTGCACGGCCGGGCGTTGGCCCGCAATGGCGCAGTCACGCTGGACGACGACACCTTCGTCGCATCGACCTGCGACTTGACCAGCCCAGTGGCAACCACCGCACCGGCCGACGTGTCGGCGACGACGACGCCCGGTGGCGTCGGCGGCCAGACCACCATTGCCGGCAACACCCCCGGCAGCGATCTCTTCCTGCCACGCACGGGTAGCTCGAGCACACCGATGGTGCTCGTCGCCATCGGTGTCGTTGCTGCCGGCGTCACTGCAGTTCGGTTGGCCCGTCGGACACCAGCAGCAGAACGCTGACCATCACAATGAGCACGGTCAGCACGGTCAGCACGCTCGGTTCACCCTCGATTCGCCGGTAGCTCAATGCCCGGTGCGACCATCACTGGTCACCACTTCTCGTCCAGGACCGACGGGCTGGTTGGGCACGGAGTACAGACGCATGTCGGGCAGCGGCCAGGCCAGCATCGCCTCGATGGTGTCGGCCGGCCGCGGTCGCGACAGCAGGAATCCCTGACCCATGTGACACCCAAGGGCGCGAAGCTGCTCCAACTGATCGACCTCTTCGATGCCTTCGGGGATGACACCGAGATCCAGGTGGCGCGCCATCGCGACGATGGCGCTGAGCAGTGCGTTACCAGCGTCGCCCCGATTGGCATCAACCGTGAACGATCGATCGATCTTGATGATGTCGACGGGTAGCTGGCGCAGGTAGCTGATCGATGAGAAGCCAGTACCGAAGTCGTCGAGCGCCACCCTGATTCCCAGCTTGCGAAGCGCCGCCAATCCGGCCGCGGCTTCGCCACGCGGATCGGCCAGGATGGACTCGGTCACTTCGACGACCAGGCTGGCCGGATTCAACGACGTGGCCGCAAGCATCCCCGTGACGTCGTCGGCAAAGCCCGGGGCATCGAGCTGTCGCATCGACACGTTGACCGAAACCCACAGATCGGGAAGGTCGTAGCGGCGCTGCCACACCTGCAGTTGCCCAGCCGCCGTCGCCAGCACCCATGCCCCGATCGCGACGATGTCGCCGGTCTCTTCGGCCAGGTCGATGAACGACGAGGGAGGCAGCAAGCCACGCACCGGATGATGCCATCGAACAAGGGCCTCCATACCCAAGACCCCGCCCGTGTGCAGGTTGATCACCGATTGATAGTCCACCGCGAACTCGCCGCGCTCGACAGCGTGAGCCAGGTCGCGACGCAGTAGTTGGCGCGCCATGGCGACGTCGTCCAGACCTGCGTCGTAGCGCTCGATCCGATTCTTTCCCTTGGCTTTTGCGGTGTACATGGCCACGTCTGCCTCGCGCATCATCTGCTCGGCGGTGGATTCACTGCGACGCACTGCCATGCCGACGCTGACTGCGACGTCAACCCAACCGCTGCCGATCGGCACCGGTTCGGCCAGCGCGACCACGATTCCATCGGCCACGGTCATGGCCATGCCTGACTCGGCCAGCCCGTCGAGGAGAATGGCGAACTCGTCGCCGCCCAACCTGGCGACAAGGTCGGCGGGGCGCACCGAGTTGACCAAACGTTGAGCAACCACCTTGAGCAGTTCGTCGCCGGCGGCATAGCCAAGTGTGTCGTTGACATCCTTGAAGTCGTCGAGACCGGCGAACAACACAGCTTGGTCGCCGCTGCGCCGCTGGGGACGGGCCAACGCGGCGTGAAGCCGGGTGCCGAACGCCGCCCGGTTGGCCAGCCCACTGAGCGAGTCGGTGGTCACCTCCCTGGCCAAGCTCCGCCGGCTGCCCGCCAAGGATTCGGCGATCGCGTTGATGCTGACCGCCAAGTCTCCCAGTTCGTCGGCGCGGTGCATCACGACCCGGTGATCCAGATCGCCGGTCGCCAGACGGTTGGCCGAGTCACGAAGGATGCCCACCGGTCGCAACACCTCGTTGGACAACCGCCAGGCAAGCCGCACTGCCAGACCTATCGCCAGCAGCTCGAGCAGGGCGAGACCGACGATGGCGACGCGTTGACGCGAGGCAGCATCGTCGAGATCGGCGCGGACTGCCTGGCGGCTGGTCGAGCCCGCCTGATCGAGCAGCGCCAACACTGCCGGCAGACGGACCTCGACTGCGGCTTCGCGGGTCGTCGGCTGCACTTCCGGCGCTGTCTCGTCCATCAGCGCCTGCCACTCTTCGAAGGATCGGGTGAGGTACTGCCGCGCCCGAGTACTGGGTTCACGGTCGAGAGCCTGTTCGTAGCTCTCCCGAAGCGCGCGCTGTGCCGCCTGTGCCTGCGCTCGCTGCTGGCCCGATATCGGGCTGGTCGCAATGTTGGAACTGCTGTTGATGTCGGCCTTCAGCTGGACACTGGCGGTCGAATCGCGCTCGACAGCGACGGCCGACTCTCGAGACGTTTCGAGCAACAGGCGAGTACCGAAAAAGGTGACCAGTGCACAGGTGAAGACGACCAACGCCAACACTGCGATGGACCGATTCCATCGGGTCTGCACACTATGAGCCCGCGCAGAATGTCGTGACTTGGTCGTGACGGAATGCCGTGACTTGGTCTTGGAGGTCATCCGCAGACTCCTCGTGACCCGGAGTGCAGAGCGGCGGAGGCGACTCTTGACGGTTCAGGGTTTCCACGCTAGGAGCCGATCTCTACCCCACCTCCGATCGCGCCACATTTAGACGAAATGAACGTACGTCGGCGCTGGGAACACGGGCCTCAAGACGACGCTTGCCTTCGTCTGGAACAAAATCATGTTTGGAGCCGAGGCGCTCTGGCTACAGCGTTCAGAACGAATCTCGAAGATGTCCCGTCCAGTCAACGCGCGGGCCTGCACGACGGCGGCTGGATGGACATCATGGTCAATGAGGACAAGCTGTCGTCAGTGCTCAGCGAGTTCGCACGCACGCTCATCACCGACTTCCCCATCCAACGCATCCTCGACCATCTGGTCGAACGCATCGTGGAGGTGCTCCCGATCACGTCGGCAGGCGTCACGCTGATCTCGGCGGGCCTTGCGCCGCACTACGTGGCTGCATCAAATGATTCGGCACTGCGATTCGAGCGGTTGCAGACCGATCTCAGCGACGGTCCGTGCTTGTGGGCATACGAGTCGGGAGAGGCGATCTGCGTCGCAGACCTGACATCAGATCATCGATTCCCGCAGTTCGCTCCTGCGGCCGTGGCTGCCGGCCTTGGCGCAGTCTTCACGTTCCCATTGCGCCACGGCGACAGCCGCCTGGGCGCACTGGATCTGTATCGAGAATCTGCGGGCGACTTGGATGTCGACGACCTGGCAGCCGCTCAGACGCTGGCCGATGTGGTCGCCGCCTACTTGCTGAACGCTCAAGCGCGCGACGAGGCGCGGGCAACATCAGACCGCTTCCACCACAGCGCAATGCACGACACGTTGACTGGCCTGCCGAACAGGTTGTTGTTGCACGAGCGCCTGGAACATGCCTCGCAACGCGCCAAACGCACGCAGACCAATACGGCGATCCTGTTTGCCGATCTTGACAACTTCAAGCATGTCAACGATACGTTCGGACACCTGGTGGGCGATGAGTTGCTGCTGGCGGTTGCCCAACGGATGTCGGGGCTGATCCGATCGAGCGACACCCTGGCACGCTTCTCGGGCGACGAGTTCGTGTTCTTGTACGAAGGTTTGACGAGCCCGGGTGACGTCGAAATCTTGGCACACCGCATCTACGACGCCTTCGCCCAGCCGTTCGAGCTGGCCGGCACGCAGCTGATCGTCTCCGCCAGTGTCGGTATGGCATTCGCCGGCCCCGGCGAGGAGGTCACCAACGAACTGCTGTTCCGCGCCGACATGGCCATGTATCAGGCCAAGCGCCGAACAGGTGGGGAGCGCAATATCATCGACATCCGCGACGCGCTGTTGATCATGGACGACCGCGGCCTGGAGGCCGACCTGCGATTGTCGCTGGCCAACCACGAGTTCCACGTCGCATACCAACCGATCGTGTCCATGCAGACGCAACGCATCGAAGGGGTCGAGGCGCTGCTGCGGTGGACGCACGCCAGCCGGGGTCCGGTTCCACCGGCGACAATGGTGCCGGTTGCCGAGCGAACGGGCCTGATCGGTGAGATCGGAACGTGGGTCCTCGAGCAGAGTTGTCGGGACCACACCTCATGGCGGCACGGGCATCCCAACACGGCGTTGGACCTGTCGGTGAACGTCTCGGTGCGTCAATTGCTGAGCCCTGCGTACTACGAGTCGGTCGCCGACGTCCTGGAGCGAACAGAGATGAATCCAACCTCGTTGATCCTGGAGATCACCGTGAGCATCCTCATCGAGCATGGCGATCGCGTGCTGACCATGTTGCACGAGCTGACCGCACTCGGCGTTCGTCTGGCTCTCGACGACTTCGGCACCGGCTACTCGTCACTCAGCTACCTTGCGCGACTGCCCGTCCAGGTCATCAAGATCGACGGCAGCTTCGTGGGTGACATCGGCACCAGCCCCGGCAGAGCCATCGTCGGCGCGGTCACGAACCTGTCGCACGCACTCGGCTTGGTCGTCGTTGCCGAAGGCGTCGAGAACCTCAACCAACGCGACGATGTGCACGACATCGGCTGCGACTATGCACAGGGGTACTTCCTCGGCCGCCTGATGCCCGCCGCCGCGATCGCCGCTCTGCTGGACCCGCCGATGCTCGATCAGCCCGTGCACGTTCAGGCTGCAATTGAACAGCTGGTGTTCGAAGAGCCAGCAACGGCCGTCGCCAGCTGACACGTTCCCCCCGATTCAAGCCTCATGCCGAACACTCATGTGATCGGCATGAGGCTCGAATGGGATTGCAGGATTCAGAAAGTGCCCGACACGGTGTTGGTGATGCCCCCTCTCGTAGCGCGGTCTGCAGCGTGCGCGCTGCAACTGCGTTCGTAGACCACGACACTGCGAATCGTGTGCATGGCGGTCCAGGTAGCCACGGCACCAGTCGTGAACCGCCGTGGTGCATTTGAATGGGGCGATGCGATCTCTGCTGTCCCACCGCGCTCAGACCTCGACGTCGTCGGTCATCCGCGACCTGCTGCGCCTGACCGAGCAGCCCGGCATCTTGTCGTTGGCAGGCGGGTTGCCCGCTGCCTCGTCGTTCCCGTTGGACGCGATGCGCGCAGCCGCCTCGGCCATCTTGGACGGCACGGGTCGATACGGACCCAGTGCGTTGCAGTACGGGCGCACCGAGGGTGTCACCGAGTTGCGCGAGCTCTTTGCCGCCCGATCGAACGTCGCTGCGCGCAACGTGACCGTGACCACCGGATCGCAACAGGCACTGGACCTGATCGGTCGCTGCCTGGTCGACCCCGGCGACGTAGTGGTCGTCGAGTCGCCGTCATACGTGGGTGCGCTGCAGGCATTGCGCGCCTACGCACCAGCATTCGAACCAGTGCCCGGTGACGGCGATGGCCTGGACACCGTCGAGCTCGAACAGCGGTTGCTGGCCGGGCTGCGCCCGACGCTGTGCTACGTGGTCGCCAACTTCGCCAATCCCACCGGGGCCACGCTGTCGCTGGAACGACGGCACCACTTGCTGGCGCTGGCCCGCCAGTACGACTTCGCCATCGTCGAGGACGACCCGTACGGCGAGCTGAGGTTTCGCGGTGCTGCGCTGCCGGCGATCCGCGACCTGGACGGCGCCAACGACCACGTGGTGCTGATCCGGAGCACGTCGAAGACGCTGGCGCCCGGGTTGCGCATCGGCTGGGCCGTGTTGCCCGACTGGTTGATCGACGCAGTGGTGGTCGCGAAGCAAGCGGTCGATCTGCACACGTCCACGCTGTCGCAGCACTTGGCACTGGCCTTGCTGACCGACCAGTCGGAGCATCGACGCCGGGTGGCACTCATCGCCCAGTCGTGCGCACGTCGGGCCGAAGCGTTGCACAGCGCGCTCGTTCGCCACCTGGGCGACGAGTTGGTGTTGACATCGGTGGACGGCGGCATGTTCCTGTGGGGCCGGTTCGCTGACGAGGCCGTCGATACGACGGCGCTGTTGCCCACCGCAGTCGAGCATGGTGTCGCCTACGTGCCCGGCGCAGCCTTCCACGCCACGCGACCACAGGACGACCCTGCTGCGGTGCCGCACTTCGAGCTGCGGATGTCGTTCTCGACGCTGCCCGCTGAAACCTTCGACGAGGCTGCACGACGCTTGGCGACCGCATTGCAGCACCACCGCCGACAGGTTGCCTGAACCCTCCCACCGGCAACGCCCTCCCATCGAGCATGGGCCTCTCGCGCCTGATGTGGGCGTGAGCCACCCACAACCGCGGTGATGACTCCGGTACGCTGCGAACGCGTCCACTCGGGCGAGGCCCCCTCTACCGAGCAGACCCCCAGGGACACCGTCCCGAGAAGGAGCTCGACATGCCCGCCAAGAACCCACAGAAGCCGTCTGCCAAGAAGACCGGCAAGTCGTTGAAGGAAAAGCGCGTGGCCAAGAAGGAGAAGAAGGAAAAGGGTTCCACCTTCGGTCAGTGACCGGCGAGCCAGTCCAGTGCCCCGTTTGCCGCCGCGACCGCGGTGCTGAACGACGCCTGCAACAAGTAACCACCTGTCGGAGCATCCCAGTTCAGCATCTCTCCGGCCACGAACGTGCCCGGCAACCGACGCAGCATGAACGACTCGGTCACCTCCTCCATGGCGATCCCGCCCGATGACGAGATGGCGCGGTCCAGCGGCGCCACCCCGATCACGACCACCGGCACGTGCTTCACCAGTGCCGCCAACTCGGTCGGTTCGTTCGACACGCGTCGGCCGGTGGCTTCGAACAACAACGCGATCGCAACGGGCGACAGGCCGATCGTTCGGCGCAACCAGGTCGTCAGCGATTCCTTCGAACGACGATGCGCCAATCGCCGCACCAGAGCATCCACGGTCAGGTCGGGCTGCAGATCGATCGACATCTGGCCCACACCGTCGCGCTCGACCACATCCCGGACGGCGCTGGACACCGCGTAGACCGGGCCGCCCTCCAGGCCGCGCGTCGTGACCATCGCGTCGCCGCGCTGTCGAACACTTCCGACGGTGACGGCGATGTTCTTCACGGGCACGCCGGCAAAGCGATCGACGAAGACGGCTCGCCAGGCAACGTGAACGGCGCAGTTCGCCGGCCGCAGGGGGCGCACATCGATGCCCGCGAGCCGCAGCAGATCGACCCATCCACCGTCAGAACCCACCCTGGGCCAACTGGCGCCGCCCAGTGCCAGCACCGTGATGTCGGCGGCAACCACCGTGGCGCCATGGATGCCCTGGAACGTGCAACGGGTGCTGTCCGGTGCCCCGCCCGGCGACAGTGCCCATCCGGTCCAGCGGTCGCGCAGCACGAACGACACGCCCATCGTTCGAAGGTGCGCCAGCCACGCGCGCAGCAGCGGCGTGGCGCGGAACGACGACGGGAACACGCGGCCACTGCTGCCGACGAACGTCGGCTGACCCAGCTCGGCACTCCACGCTCGGAGCTGGGCGGGACCGAACGCTCGTATCGCCGGCTCGAGTCGGTCGGCAGCAGGGCCGAAACGGGCGACCATGTCGGCGATCGGTTCGGTGTGTGTCACGTTCAGGCCACTGCGTCCGGCCAGCAACAGCTTGCGGCCCACCGACGGCATGTGTTCGTGCACGGTGACCTGCACCCCTGCCGTGGCCAACACCTGAGCGGCCATCAGTCCTGCTGGACCGCCGCCGACAACCGTTGCCGTGGCCGCACGAGTGGGCGCTGCTTCGATCGCCGTAGGCACTGCTTCAGGCTACGACCGCTCTCGACGACGGGCTGACCGTCACCACACCGAGGTGTTGATGACCCGCTCGACTGCCTGTCGGGGATGCGCCAGCGCAGTGCCATCGCGACCGCGGCGCTTCACGCTGTACAGCGCCGCGTCGGCACGGGCGAACGCCACCCGCGGATCGGGTTCTTCGGCAGTCACCACCGCGACACCGATCGAGACTGGGAACCCGGCGCGCCGCGCTGCACGTTGAAGTCGATCGGCGATCTGCAACGCATCCGACTCGTCGCGCACCGGGACCGCGACTGCGAACTCGTCGCCACCCGTACGGAACAAACAGTCATTCAGACGCAAAGCCGCGTTCATCGCCTCGCCCACAGTGCGTAGCGCGCGATCACCGGCGTCGTGTCCTCGTTCGTCATTGATCCGCTTGAAGTGATCGAGATCGATGGACAGCACTGCATGCCGTGAACCCATCAGGGCGAGCTCGTCCAACCGCGCCGAGAACGCACGACCGTGCCCCAAGCCCGTCAGCGGGTCGCGCCGAGCCAGATCGACCAGTTGGTCGACGTGGATCGAGTGCTCCAGCGCCGCGGCCACCAGACTGCTCAGCACCTCGAGCTGTTCGACCACGTCGGGTGTCGGCAGCACCGAGCGCTCGTCGGCCACCATGAGGAACCCCAGGCGCTCGTCGTGCACGGTCAGCGCGACGACCAACAGGGTGCCCACTCCCGCAAGGCGAAGGGCGTCGTGATCGGTGAACCCGTGCCCGTCCGGCTGACCCACCGTGTAGCACGACCTTGGACCTGCGACCCACCTGGAGATCTCGGCAAGGCTGGACGCCGGCAATCGCCGCAGCTGCTCTGCCATCGGCCCGATGGCAGTGATCACATCGACCCCGCCGTGCCCTGCGCGATCGACCAGCGCCGCCGATGCGGTGGACGACAGTCGCGTCGCTGTGTCCAGCGCACACTGCACGATCTGGTCGACATCGATTTGAAAAAACGTACCACCGACGCTGCGAGTCACCTGTTCCGCGGCGTTGCGAGTGACCTCCGAACTGTTCCGAGTTCCCTGATACACTCCGGCAAACAGAATCTTCATGAGCGCATCGGCTGAGGCAGCAGCGGAGATCCCGGGAATGTAGCTGAGTTTGTTCTGAAACCCCGACATGCCCAGATCGGCCACGCCAAGTTCCAACATGCTGCGAATCAGGACCGCACAGGCCGATGAATCAGCGCCGCCGCTCATGCTGACCACAAATCCGTTTGAACGGCTCTTACGAAGATAATCAAACAGCGCCAAACCCACGGCCTGTGTGAATTCGTCAAACTTCGTGTGTACGGGCTGAATTCGGGGAGGATCCAGGCGACTTCTGACTGGAGCGAACTGTCCAGGAATGGCGACAATCTGGTCAAACATTTTCTCGGAGACATCGGCCGACATGGAGTGAATGCCGGCTCGGCGCGTGCGAGTCAGTTCCACATCGACATCGGCGGCCAG
>JANNFQ010000670.1:0-35734 GCA_031380045.1 Acidimicrobiaceae bacterium | reverse complement strand
GTGGCCGAGATGTACCGCGACGACGAAGACAACCAGTTCCTGGAAGTCACCTACCAGAACGGCGACAAGGAGATCCTGTACTACAAGGACTTCTCGTCGGGGGCGATGATCGAGAACATCGTCAGGCGAGCCAAGAAGTTGGCCATCAAGCGGGTCATCGCCGGCGGCGAGCGAGGCGTGTGCACGCAAGACCTGCTGGACAGCATTCGCCAGGAGTACAAAGAGCACGAGGACCTGCCCAACACCACCAACCCCGATGACTGGGCCAAGATCTCGGGCAAGAAGGGCGAACGCATCGTGTTCATCCGCACCTTGGTCAAGGGCCGCGAGCTGGCCGATCGCGAGGGTGGCCGAGCCATCGAGCGGGTCGGTACCGGTCAGTACCTGTGACCAACGGTCGCCGAGTCTCCGTGACCAACGGTAGATAGGGTTCGGCCATGGCGATCCCCAAGGTCTGCGGCATCGAGACCGAGTACGGGATTCTCGTGCGTGGGGGCGACAACAACCCGGTGTCGGCGTCATCGTTGCTCATCAACGCCTACCTCAATGCGCACACGCGCAATCGAGTGGGTCGTATCGGTTGGGACTTCGAAGACGAGCGGCCCGGCAACGATGCCCGCGGCTTCAGCCTGGACGACGCTTTGGCGCCCGACATCGAGACGCATCTGGTCAACGCGGTCCTGACCAATGGGGCGCGCTACTACGTCGACCATGCGCACCCGGAAGTCAGTACGCCCGAGTGCCGTGATGCGGCCGAGGTGGTGGTGTTCGACCGGGCAGCCGAAGAGATCGTGCGCGCCAGCATGACCGCGGCCCGGCAACTGCTGCCCGACGGCGCCGAGATCCTGTGCCACAAGAACAACAGCGATGGCAAGGGCAACAGCTACGGGTGCCACGAGAACTACCTGCTGGCCCGCGAGACCCCGTTCGGCCGCATCGTCAATCAGGTCACACCGCACTTCGTCACGCGCCAGATCGTGATCGGGGCCGGCAAGGTGGGCTGCGAGTTGCCCGGTGTGCCGCACGACGAGGTCGCGTATCAGATCAGTCAGCGGGCCGACTTCTTCGAAGAAGAGGTCGGCCTGGAGACCACCCTGAAGCGGCCCATCGTCAACACGCGCGACGAGCCGCACTGCGATGCCACCAAGTACCGCCGCCTGCACGTGATCGTTGGCGATGCCAACATGAGCGAGGTCGCCACCTACTTGAAGGTGGGCGCCACGTCCATCGTGCTGGCCATGATCGAAGACGATGTCATGGGCGACGATCTGGCGCTGGCCAACCCCGTGGGCGCCATCCGCCAGATCAGCCACGATCCCACGTTGCAGCGCACCATCTTGCTGCGGTCGGGGCGCCGGGCCACGGCCATGGAGGTGCAGTGGAGCCTGCTGGAACGGGCCCGCAAGTACGAGCGTTCGCACGGGCTCGAGTCGGTGGGCGAGAGCGTCGGCGCCGACGTGTTGCGTCGTTGGGAAGCGGTGCTGACCGGGCTGGAACACGATCCCGACAGCGTCAGCGATGTGGTCGACTGGGTGGCCAAGCAGCGAGTGGTGCTGGGCTTCGCCGACCGGCACGGGCTGAAGCCAGGTGATGCCCGGCTGAAGGCGCTGGATCTGCAGTACCACGACATGCGCCCCGACAAGTGTCTGGCGTCGCGTGTCGGTCTGCAGACGTTGGCCGCCGCCGACGCCGTCCGGCGAGCCATGACCCAGCCGCCCACCACCACACGGGCCTACTTCCGTGGCCGCTGCCTGGCCAAGTGGCCTGCCGACATCGTGGCCGCAAACTGGGACTCACTGGTGTTCGACGTGGGCCGCGACCCGTTGCGGCGGGTGCCGATGATGGAACCGTTGCGCGGTACTGCCGACCACGTGGCTAGCTTGATCGATCAGAGCGACACAGCGGCCGAGCTCCTCGTCCGCCTCGAGTCCTGAGACAACCGAGATTCCTGAGACAACCGAGATAGAGGAAGGTGACCATGGCCGAACGAACGCAGAAGCAGAAGCCGGCGCCAAGCCGTACCGAGGAGGAAGCGGTTGTCGATGCTCCCGCCACCACTGCCACGGGTGACAAGTTGAAAGCCGAGCTCGACGACCTGCTCGACGAGATCGACGGTGTGCTCGAGACCAATGCCGAAGACTTCGTGAAGTCGTACGTGCAAAAGGGCGGTCAGTAGCCGCTATGGCAATGCCCTTCTTCACTCCGGGCGACGACCCGGGGTCCAGCTTTCCCGACCTGTTGCGCCGCATCGGCATGGGCGCGGCCGACGTCTCGTCCGGCAGCGCCGACAACGCGGGGCTCAGCGTGCCCCACGCCACCACGTGCGTCGCGTTGCGTTACGCCGATGGCGTTGTCATGGCCGGCGACCGTCGGGCAACGGCTGGCAACCTCATCAGCCATCGCACCATGGAGAAAGTCGTGCAAGCCGATCGGCACAGCGGCGTGGCCATCGCCGGCGCCGCTGGTCCTGCGATGGAGATGATCAAGCTGTTCGCGCTGCAGCTCGAGCACTACGAAAAGGTCGAGGGCATGGCCCTCAGCCTGGAAGGCAAGGCCAATCAGCTGTCGATGATGGTGCGCGGCAACCTGCCGGCGGCCATGCAGGGCATGGTGGTGGTGCCGCTGTTCGCGGGCTACGACCTACGCCGGCGCATCGGCCGGCTGTGGAGCTACGACGTCACCGGCGGCCGCTATGAAGAGCTCGACTACGTCGCCACCGGCTCGGGCAGCCTGCACGCCGGCACCGTCATCAAGGTGGGTTTCCGAGTCGATCTCGACCGCGATGCGGCCATCCATCTGGCTTGCCGCAGCCTGTGGGAAGCCGCCGACGCCGACTCGGCAACCGGCGGTCCCGATGCGTTGCGGGGCATCTATCCCGTGGTCGCCACCATCACCGACGAAGGTTGGCAACGCGTGGACGACGCCGATCTGGCGGCCAGGTACCAGACCATCGCCGACGAGGTGCGTGCCCGATGAGCATGCCGTTCTACGTCGCACCCGAGCAGGTCATGAAAGACCGCGCCGACTACGCGCGCAAGGGCATTGCTCGCGGCCGTGCCATGGTGGCGGTTCGCTATCAGGACGGCATCGCCCTGGTGGCCGAGAACCCGTCGAACACCTTGCGCAAGATCAGCGAGATCTACGACCGCATCGCCTTCGCCGGCGTCGGCAAGTACAACGAGTTCGACCAGCTGCGAGTAGCTGGTGTGCGCGCTGCCGATCTGAAGGGCTTCCAATACTCGCGCGACGACGTCGACGCGCGCAGCCTGGCCAATCAGTACGCGCAGATCCTGGGCCAGGTCTTCACCCACGAGATGAAGCCCATGGAAGTCGAGATCCTGGTGGCCGAGGTGGGCGCCGACGGCCACCCCGATCAGCTGTTCCACATCCTGTACGACGGCACGGTCATGGACGAGGGCCGCTTCAGTGTGCTGGGCGGCGATGCCGAGGCGATCACCACGCGCATGAAAGAGATCGACGTCGATCAGCTCTCCCTCGATGCTGCAGTCACGGCCGCCACGGCTGCGCTCAGCGGCCCAGACCGACAGTTGCGGGCCGACGACCTCGAGGTCGCCGTGCTGTCGCGCACGAACGGCCGGCGCTGCTTCCGGCGCCTGCCCGATGTCGAGGTCACCGGGCTGCTCGGCGGCTGATCACCGGATGATCGTCGGATGAGCCCCGTCGACCCGAACGCAGTCGACCTGAACGCAGATGTCGGCGAAGGGTATGGCCGGTGGTCGCTGGGCGACGACGACGCGCTGATGCGGATCATCACCTCGGCCAACGTGGCCTGCGGCTTTCACGCCGGCGATCCATCCATCATCAGGCGAACCTGCGTGGCAGCGGTGGCCCACGATGTGGCCATCGGAGCGCAGGTCAGCTATCCCGACCTGGCCGGGTTCGGCCGTCGCTTCATCGACATCGATCCGGTCGAGCTTGCCGACGCCGTGCTGTATCAGATCGGCGCGTTGCAGGCGCTGGCCCAGGTGGCGGGCGGCCGTGTGCTGTACGTGAAGCCACACGGCGCGCTGTACAACGCCATCGTCCATCACGAAGCCCAGGCGCACGCTGTGGCCGGCGCGATCGCTGCCCACGGCGGTGGACTGTGGTTGTTGGGTCTGCCGGATTCCGCCATTCAAGTGGCTGCCCAGGCCAGCGGCGTGCCGTTCGTCGCCGAGGGTTTTGCCGATCGCAGCTACACCGCCGCCGGCACTCTGACACCACGTTCGCAGCCCGGCGCGTTGCTGACCGATCCGGCCGCAGTGGCTGCGCAAACCGAGTACTTGGTGGGCCGCGGCGTCGGCTCGATCTGCGTGCACGGCGACACGCCTGGCGCGCCCACGTTGGCCGCTGCAGTGCGGTCGACGCTGGAACGGCTGGGTGTCGGCCCCGCACGTTTCGTGCCATGAGCCGTTGCGCGCCATGAGCATCGGGCCGCGCATCTTGCCGTCGGGTCCCACGTCGTTCCTTGCCGAGTACGACTCGTTGGACGAGGTCATGCAAGCCGTGGCCCATCTGCAAGCGACGTCACCGGCGGGTGTCGTCGATGTGGTCCCCGCGGCGCGCACCGTGTTGGTCACGGTGGCCGCCGCCGCCGACCTGGCTGTGGCCATCGACGTGGTCCGCCGGCCGTCACCGCTGCGCCACGGCCCCGCACCAGCGGGATCTACGGTCACCATCGAGGTCGTCTACGACGGCGAGGATCTGCAGGCCGTCGCCAAGTCGTGCGGCCTGACCGCGGCCGATGTCGTGTCGATGCACACAATGGCCGAGTACACGGTCGCGTTCTGTGGGTTCGTGCCGGGCTTCTCGTACCTGATCGGCCTGGACCCTCGCCTGCATCTGCCTCGACGCTCCACGCCCCGCACTCGGGTGCCGGCGGGCTCGGTGGCCATCGCCAGCGAGTTCTCGGCGGTCTATCCGGTCGATGGGCCCGGTGGCTGGCACCTGATCGGTCGTACCGATGCGGTCATGTGGGACGAGCAGCGCCAGGTCTCGGCACTGCTACCGCCTGGCACGCGCGTCCGATTCGCGCAGCGATGACTTCGTCGATCGACGTCATTGCGTGGGGCATTGCCGGGTCGGTCCGTGACGCCGGCCGTCCCGGTCGGGCGGCATGGGGAGCAAGTCGTGGGGGAGCAGTCGACCTGGCCTCGCTGGCACTGGCGAATCGTCTGGTGGGCAACCCAGCGCACTGTGCCGGCATCGAGTGTTCCGGCGGGTTGCACCTCCGAATCGGTGGCGGCGCCGTGATGGTTGCAGTTGCTGGTGCCCTCGCACCGATCGACGTTGTCGGTGGCCCGCCCATCGGTTGGGGTGCACCGGTGATTCTCCCCGCCGATGCGACAGTTCGATTCGGCCGATTGGTCGAAGGAGCCCGGGTCTACCTGGCGGTGCGCGGTGGTTTGGGCCCGGCGCCAGCTGGTGACCGCGCTGGTGACCCAGCGCAGCTGGATGTCGGTCCAGATCCGGGCACACCCGCGGCCGGCGATGCGGCGCCTCGCCGTTCGCCACCGGACCGAATTCGGCTGTGGCCCGGGCCTCGACTGCACTGGTTCGACGACGAAGCATGGAACACGCTGACGTCGGCGCGGTTCGTGGTCTCACCCAGTAGCGACCGGGTCGGCATGCGGCTGGTGGGCCCGGTACTGCGTCGCAGTGTCCTGGACGAGTTGCTCTCTGAAGGCATGGTCGAAGGCGCCGTGCAGGTGCCGCCCGACGGGCAGCCGATCGTGATGCTGGCCGACCATCCGGTCACAGGCGGCTACCCGGTGATCGCCGTGGTCGACCCACGCGATCTGGGCCACCTGGCCCAACTTCCCGCCGGCACCCAAGCGCGGTTCACGACCCTGCGCTCGTGATCGGGTGCCAACGGCGTGATCCGACCACCAGCAGGCCCGCCACGAGGGCGCCCGACGTACCCAGGCACAGGTCGCCCATGGTGTCGCGGTAGATGCCCAGCGACTCGACCTTCTGCACGAACGATCGGTACTCGGCAAGTTCCCACAGAATGGCCGCAACTGCGCCGGCGCCGGTGACCAGCCACACCAGCTCCCAGGCCGGCCGCACTCGGCCGAGAGTCACGCCCAAGGCCAGACCGAGGATGAACCAGTTCGTGAAGTGTGCGGCGTCGTCGAACCACACCAGCCGGTCGAACAGGTTCAGCGCATTGCCACCCAGGTCGACCACGAACGACAGCGTGACCAGCGCATCGGCCACATGGGGGTAGGCCAACCCGGATCGGCGCCGATGCAACAGCCACCACGCGAATCCCGGAATCGCGCACAGCAACGGGTAGGCGATGGCCCGGGCACCCATTGCTTTGTCGCTGAATCGTTCGGCGTCGCCGAACACCAGCGACGTGATGATCAATGCCACCAGGACGACCTTCACTGCGATGTTCAACCGTCGCGCCATCGCTCCACCCTATGCAGGTAGGGTGCCGACATGGAGCGCCGGATCTTCGGTCTCGAGAACGAGTATGGGGTCACGTGCACGCTCCGCGGCCAGCGCCGGCTCAGTCCCGATGAAGTCGCCCGCTACCTGTTCCGTCGGGTGGTCAGTTGGGGTCGCAGCAGCAACGTGTTCTTGCAGAACGGCGCTCGACTGTACCTGGACGTCGGTTCGCACCCCGAGTACGCCACGCCCGAATGCGACAGCCTGTACGACGTGGTCGTACACGACAAGGCCGGCGAACGCATCCTGGAAAGCCTGCTGGTGTCGGCCGAGCAGCGCCTGCGCGAAGAAGGCATCCGCGGCACGGTCTACCTGTTCAAGAACAACACCGATTCGGCCGGCAACAGCTACGGCTGCCACGAGAACTACTGCACCAGCCGCAGCGACGAGTTGGCGCACTACGCCGAGGTGCTCATCCCGTTCCTCGTCAGCCGTCAGATCTTCACCGGTTCGGGCAAGGTGCTGCAGACCGCGCGGGGTCCGCTGTTCTCGATGGCCCAACGTGCCGAGCACATCTGGGAGGGCGTCTCCAGCGCCACCACCCGCAGCCGCCCCATCATCAACACGCGCGACGAGCCCCACGCTGACGCCGAGAAGTACCGGCGCCTGCACGTGATCGTCGGCGACAGCAACATGAGCGAGTACACCACGTACGTGAAGCTCGGCTCGGCCGCATGCATGTTGCGCATGCTGGAAGACCCGTCGGTGGTGCTGCGCGACATGACGCTCGAGAACCCCATCCGCGCCATTCGCGACATCAGCCACGACATGACCTGCCGACGACGGGTCCGCCTGGCCAACGGGCGCGAGGTCAGTGCGCTCGACATCCAGCGCGAGTACCTCGATCGTGCCCTGCGATATGCCGAGACCAAGGGCTTCCCTCCGCTGGAACAGAAGGCGCTGGACATGTGGGAGCACTGCGTGTCCACCATCGAGAACGATCCGTTGAAGCTGGACCGCGAGGTCGACTGGGTCATCAAGTACCGACTGATCGAGGCATTTCGCGCTCGGCACGACCTGCCGCTGGGTCACGCCCGCGTGCAGTTGCTCGACCTGCAGTATCACGACATCAGCCGCGACCGCAGCCCGTTCTACAAGTTGCAGGATCGCGGTCTGGTCGAGCGCATCTGCACCGACGCAGACATCGAGACGGCCATCGATGTGCCACCGCAGACCACCCGGGCGCGGCTCCGTGGCGAGTTCATCAAGAAGGCCAAGGAACGCAAGCGCGATTACACGGTCGACTGGGTGCACCTGAAGCTCAACGACCAGGCCCAGCGGACGGTGCTGTGCAAAGACCCGTTCAAGAGCCGCGACGAGCGCGTCGAGAAGCTGATCGCGTCGCTCTGACGGCGCTGGCCGATGCCGTCGTTCCGCACGCTTCACGTCACCGAACTGATCGCCCAGCGACCCGGTCTGCAACGGGTTCGGCTGGACGACGGTTCGCGGGCATACGCGCTGACGCAGCTCATCGGCACGGTCGAAATCGGTGACCAGGTGGTGGTCAACACCACCGCAGTCGATCTGGATCTGGGTACCGGCGGATGGCACGTGGTCCACTGGAACCTCGCCCATCGAGAGCTGATGCAGCCCGGGCCCGGTCACATCATGAAGGTGCGCTACACCAGCCTGCAGACCGACACCGGCGCGCTGGAAGAGGTGGCCGGGGCAGTCGCTGCTGGCATCCCCGATCTGGGTGGCGTTCCGGTGATGGTCGGCAGCTTGCACAGCCAGCTCGGCGTCGTCGCCGCGGTGGCTGCTCATCTGCGTCCGGGCATCAGGGTGTCGTACGTCATGACCGACGGCGGTGCGTTGCCGATGGCGCTCAGCGATCTGGTCGCCGATCTGGTCTCCCGGCAACTGCTGACCGGCACCGTCACCGCGGGGCAGGCGTTCGGGGGCGATGTCGAAGCGGTCAGCGTTGCCTCAGCCCTGCAGATCGCCGTGCAGGTGCAGCATGCCGATCTGATCGTGTGCACCATGGGCCCCGGCGTGGTCGGCACGGGTACTGCGCTGGGTACGACCGCGCTGGAAGTGGCCTCGATCCTGTCGTTCGCGGCCGGCCTGGGCGCTCATCCTGTCGCCATCGTTCGGGCCAGCGACGCCGACGCACGGGCCCGTCATCGCGGCATCAGCCACCACAGCAGCACCGCGTTGAGGCTCACTGCGGTGCCGGTCGATGTGCCGGTACCGCCCGAACTGTTCGGTCTGGCCGCCTCGCTGTTCCCCGCCCACAGAGTGCTGTCGATCGACCCGCCCGATGTCGCCACCATCTTCGCCGACCTCGATCTGTCGGTCACCACCATGGGACGTGGCCCTCATGACGACGCGCTGTCGTTCCGCACGGTCGCGGCCGCAGGCCACCATGCCGTCAACTCGGTCGGTAGTGGCGATACCGTGTGCGCCGAATGACTGACCAGCGGGGCCTCGAACCCGACCCCAGCGCCGACGATCTCGCACCGCGAGAGCGGGTCGTCACCGATTCAGCGTCGCCCTTCGGCGGATACGACGATGCCGATGATCACGACAGCGCCGACCACGATCACGATGACGACGGCGTCGAAGTCGTCGGATACGACTCAGATCAGGACGGCACCCCGGCAACGGCAACTCGCGCCGTGAAGAAGAAGATGAATCCGCTGGTCGAGTGGATGATCGTGGTTGCGGTGGCCATCACGTCGGCGCTGCTGGTGCGGGCATACGTGGTGCAGCAGTTCGCAGTCGAGGGCGAGTCCATGCTGAACACCCTGCAAGATGGCGATCGCGTCCTGGTCAACCGGCTCAGCTACCGGCTGCACGATCCACGCCGCGGCGATGTCGTGGTGTTGAAGCGATTCGACAGCCCCAGCACACCCGAACGCGATCTGATCAAGCGCGTCGTCGGGCTGGAAGGCGAACGGGTCAGGGTGACCGACTGCAGTGTCTTCATCAACGATCAGCCACTGATCGAGCCCTACCTCGACGCTTCCATCCAACTGTCCGATGGCTGCGGGGGCGATCAGGCCGAGATCACGGTGCCCGACAACAGCGTGTTCGTCCTGGGCGACCACCGCGGCAAGTCGAGCGACAGCCGGGTCTTCGGTCCAGTGCCGTTCGATCTGTTGATTGGCCGCGCGTTCATCATCATCTGGCCGGTGGGCGACTGGTCCTGGCTCTGACCCTGTCGGGTCCGAACCGTCAGGGGTCGCCCAGTTCGTCGCGGTACACATCCAACATCCGGTCCACGTAGTCGCTGTACACACCGTCCAGACCCATCCGCAGCGCCGGCCGCAACACCTGTTCCTGCTGCATGTCCCATCCGAACGCAATCCGCTCGAAGCGGTGGAACAGCGCCACCAGGCCACCGTTCCAGTCGGTGTGATGCATGTTGACCGCGTCGATGCCCTCTGACGCCAGCGTTGCCGCGCGCCGTTCGGGCCCCTCCTTGATTCGAGCCAGCCGGGTCGAGTCGACCAGCTTCGCGCCCTGCCCGCGTAGGTCCAGCAGCAGCTGCCACGTGGGCGAGCACAGCCACAGGCGCGGCAACATGGCCCGGTCATGCTCGGTGGTCACGTCGATCACTGCCTGGCCCGTGCCGGGTGCCTTCAGGTCCAACGACAGTTCGTAGCCGACGCCACAGTGCTCGTACAGCTGAGCGAGCGTGGGGATGTGCGCCGGCAGCTGTGCCCGATTGATCTCGCTGATCGGTCGCTTGCGAAAGCGCGTGGCGACGACCCCGCCGTGGTCCAACACGACCTGACCGTCGGCGGTCAGCCACACGTCGCTCTCCAGCCCGGTGGCGCCCAAGCGCAGGCCGAGCGCGAAGGCTTCCAGCGTGTTCTCGGGGGCGTGAGCTCGGGCGCCGCGGTGGGCAAAGGCGATGGGGGCACCGAGCATCGAGGGGAGTCGCTGCTGCACAGCGTGGATCTTGCCATCCACAGCGAGGTTTCGCGTGCCGTCCGACGCTGCGGAACGCGAGCCTCGGTCTTCTAGACTGCCGCCCGTGTTCAACTTCAGCGGCAGCGAGATCGTCTTCCTGCTCCTGTTGGCACTGATCGTGCTAGGCCCCGAGAAGCTGCCAGAAGCTGTTCGCAAGTTCGGCAAGACGTACGGCGAGATCAAGAAGATGACCAGCGGTTTCCAGAGTGAGCTGAAGACTGCCCTCGACGAGCCGATGCGCGAGATGCGCGAGACGGCCGATGCGTTCAAGAAGGCGGCCAGCTTCGACTTCGATGCCGAGCCCGAACCGGCAAAGCCCCTCACAGGCGATACTCGCGGCACGCCTCCACCTGGGGCGGCACCGCCCATCCAGGACTTGCCGGTTCCCGACTTCAACGCCATGGCAGCCGCGACACCCGACGCCGAAGCAGCCGCGACACCCGAGGACGCGACTCCAGCCGTCGCGACTCCAGCCGTCGAGACTCCAGCCGTCGAGACTCCAGCCACGGCCGATCTGGACGCACCAGTCGGTGATGACGCGCCGGTGCAGCATCTGACGCCGAGGCGCATCACGCCGCCACGGCCCGAGTCGGTGCCCGAGTCGCCGCCGATCGCCGCGCCAATGACCCGACGCACCCCTTCCAAGAACTCGGCGGCCTCGTTTCGACGTGCCACGAAACCCGCTGGAGAATCCGCCAGCGAGCCGGCTACCGACACCGATGTTGGCGGCAGCGCCCCGCCGCTGGCGCCGCGTGCACCGGTCGCCAACGACCAGCAGGGACCGGCATCCGAATGAAGCTGCCGTTCCGAGGCAGTGGCAAACCCAAGCTCACCAGCCCCGAAGATCGAATGACGCTCACCGAGCATCTGCGCGAGCTGCGATCGCGCATCATCCGATCGATGTTGGCCGTGGTGCTCGGCATCATCGTCATCCTCGCGGCGTACGACTGGGTGCTCGACTTCCTGCTCCAGCCGTATCGCTCGCTGTGCGAACAGCGACCCAACCTGTGCGAGCTCAGTGGTGGCAACGTGATCTCGATCTCGCCACTCGAAGGCTTCGCGACCCGGCTGTCGATCTCGACGTACGGCGGCATCATCTTGGCGCTGCCGGTACTGATGTGGCAGATCTGGCGCTTCATCGTGCCGGCGCTTCATGCCAAGGAAAAGAAGTACGCCATTCCGTTTGTGGCCAGTTCGGTCGCACTGTTCGCGTTGGGCGCATACCTGGCCTACTGGACGCTCGAGAAGGCGCTCGAGTTCCTCATCACCTGGGCAGGCTCAGACGTGCAGAGCACCTTCCGCGTCAGCGAGTACATCCGCCTGGTGGGACTGATGGTGGCTGCATTCGGCATCGCCTTCGAGTTCCCTGTGCTGCTGGTGGCGCTGCAACTGATCGGCATCATCACGCCGCAGACGCTGTTGAAGGGTTGGCGTTACGCGATCATGGCCATCTTCGTGATCGCCGCAGTCATCACGCCCAGTGGAGACCCATACAGCATGCTGGCATTGGCCCTGCCGATGAGCCTGTTCTACATGATCTCGATCTTGATCGGCTATCTGGTCCAACGGCGACGTCGCGCCAACGCCGCCGGAGCCTGATTCGGTCGGGCCGTGCGCGCCGACCGAGCCGAACTGATCGGCCACTACGCATTCCCGTTGGACGGGTTCCAGCTGCGGGCCTTCGACGCTCTGGACGACGGCAACTCGGTGCTGGTCGCCGCGCCGACGGGCAGCGGCAAGACCGTCGTGGCCGAGTACGCCATCGAAGTGGCGCGCCGCACCGGTCGCCGAGCGTTCTACACCGCACCCATCAAGGCCTTGTCGAACCAGAAGTACCACGACCTGGTTGCCCGCTACGGCGCCGACCAAGTGGGGTTGCTGACAGGCGACAACGCGATCAACGGCGATGCACCGATGGTGGTGATGACCACGGAAGTGCTTCGCAACATGATCTATGCGCGCAGTTCGGCGTTGGATCTGCTGGACGTGGTCGTGTTGGACGAGGTGCACTTCTTGCAGGACGCATATCGCGGACCGGTGTGGGAGGAAGTCATCATTCACTTGCCCACCTCGGTGCGGTTGGTGTGCCTGTCGGCCACCGTCAGCAACGCCCAGGAGTTGTGCGACTGGATCTCGACCGTGCGTGGACCCACCACGGCAGTGGTCGAGGAACGGCGTCCCGTGCGTCTGGAGAACCTGTATCTGGTCGGCGACCGCACGCACGAGCGCATGCACCTGCTGCCGGTTCTGGTGGGCGGCCGGCCGAACAACGACGCGATGCGCATCGACGCCGAAGCCGCACGGGCGCAACGCGGACGCCAACGCAAGGCCACGGTGGGGCGCCGCCGGCTGTACACGCCGTCGCGCCTGGACGTGGTCGAGGTACTCGAACGCGAACAGATGCTGCCCGCCATCTGCTTCATCTTCAGCCGCAACCAATGCGACGAGGCGGCGCGCAGCGTGCTGGCCAGTGGTGCCCGACTGACCACCGGCGACGAACGCGACCGCATCCGCGAGATCATCGATGCCCGCCTCTCCAGCATGGAGCCGGCCGATCTGGCCGTATTGGGCTACAGCCAGTTCCTGGCGCAACTCGAAGCCGGCATCGCCGCACACCATGCGGGCATGGTGCCGCCGTTCAAAGAAGTGGTCAAGGCGTGCTTCGTGGAGGGGTTGGTGAAGGTGGTGTTCGCCACCGAGACGCTGGCGGTCGGCATCAACATGCCGGCGAAGTGTGTGGTCATCGAGAAGCTGACGAAGTTCACCGGCGACCACCATGCATTCCTCACGCCGGGGGAGTACACGCAACTGACCGGACGCGCCGGGCGGCGCGGCATCGATGAACTGGGCAATGCGATGGTGCTGTGGAGCCCGTTCGTACCGTTCGATCAGGTGGCCGCACTGGCGTCCAGCCGATCATTCCACCTGAACTCGGCATTCAGACCCACGTACAACATGGCCGCGAACCTGGTGCACTCGTACTCCAGCGAGCAGGCCCACCATCTGCTGAACCTGTCGTTCGCCCAGTACCAGGCCGACCGCGACGTAGTGAAGATCGAGGCCCGCATCGAGCGTCGTCAGCAACACCTGCGCGAGCTGACCGTCGACGCGACCAGTCCGTACGGCGACATCGACGAGTATCGCCGCCTCGTGAAAGAGATCGAGACGCCGCCGGCCGGCCGCCCGGCAACGATCGGTCGCGACGACCCCGTGGACCTGGCGCTGATGAAGTTGCGGCCGGGTGACATCGTGCATGTCGAGAAGGGTCGATACGTAGGTCGGGTGGCCGTGCTGACGTCGGCGCATCGCAAGGGCGGCATGCGTGTCAGTGGCATCACCACACGGCGCGATTCCATCCAACTGTCGGCGGTGGACTTCCACGAGCCGCCGGCCGCACTGGGCCGGATCACGCTGCCCACCGAGTTCGCGCCCCACCGTCACGACTACCAGCGCGAGGTGGCCAGCCGTCTCGAGCGGGCACAGCTGCAGCCACACTCACGCAAACGCCGCCCCAGCGTCGAGGCAGCCCGGGTGGCGCTGGACGATCATCCGGTCGAAAACGATCCAGATCTGCCCGATCGGCTGAAGGCCGCGGCTCAGGCTGACCGCGTCGCCCGCGAGGTGGATGAATTGCGCCAGCGGATGCGCGGCCGCAGCCAGTCCATCTCGCGTGACTTCGACCGCGTCTTGCGCATCCTCGACAGCTGGGGCTACGTGGACGGCTGGTCGCTGACCGACATCGGCGACATCTTGGCGCGCACCTTCCACGAATGCGATCTGTTGATCGTGGAGTGCCTGCGTCAGGGCATCTTCGACGACCTCGAGCCTGCCGTGCTGGCCGGGTTGATTTCGGTCTTCGTCTACGAGCACCGCACGGCGGAACCGCCGCCTGCGCCGTGGTTCCCGACCCCGGTCGCCAAGAAGCGTTGGATGCGCATCGCTGCGATCAGCGCCGAACTGCAGGGCATCGAGGACGAAGCCGGCTTGGGCATGCATCGAGCGCCCGACCCGACCTTCATGGCTGTCGCCTTTGCGTGGGCGGCGGGCGAGGGGTTCGCCGAAGTGGTGGAGGCAGAAGAGCTGTCGGGCGGCGACTTCGTCAGGACCACGAAGCAACTCATCGACGTGTTACGGCAACTCGCTTTGGTCGCTCCGAACCGCGACACACGTCGCTGCGCCGAACAAGCCGCCGAGCGTCTGTTCCGCGGCGTGGTCGCAGCGTCAAGCACGGTGGAGGTCGACACACCCGACGTCGGAGTCTCAGAGGCCGAACCCTTGACAGAGCCTCAACCTGAAGTACAAGTCGAGGGTGAGGGTTCCGCCAATCAGCAGACCCACCTCGGCCCCGAGTGACGCATCGCCGATGACCATTCGACGCGGCGAACCATGGGGCACCGTCGGCCGGGCGCCTGCCGGCACCGTACACGTGCACACGAACGTCGAACTGGCCGCGCTGCTCCAACGCCATCGCAGTGCACATGCCCCGTTGCCGCCGGTGGCGTTGCTGGGCGGCGATCTGATGCGAGCCGTCGGCGGCACCGGCGAAGAGAGCCGATTGAACGGGGAGGTGGCCCTGCTGCCGGTCGACATCGTCAGAGCGACGATCGACGCCGAGCACCGCTGGTTCGCGGCCCACCTGGTCGCGCGACGATCGTGGTGGCGAGGCGAACTGGTGGCGGCAATGAATGCACAGCACTTCGGTCGGTGGGACGTCGCGCCCCGGTCGCACCCGAACGACGGCCGGGTCGACATCGTGCGCGTCTCGCCAGAGATGTCGCTGCGCGACCGGTGGCGTGCCCGGTCACGCGCCGTGCAAGCGGCGCACGTGCCACATCCCGACATTCAGATCAGATCGACCAACACCGCAAACCTGCAGTTCGCCCGACCGATGAAGGTGTGGCTGGACGGACAGGTGTGGACCACGGCGTCTGGCCTGGAGTTGACGGTGGAACCCGACGCCCTGCTGGTGTGTGTGTGAGCGGCTGGGCCGTGATGGTGGGGCCGTGATGGTGAGGATGATCATCTCGCCAGGCCACCCGCACGGCCACGGCATTAGGGTCGCCGGCATGCGCTCATGGATCCTCGACGAAGCCCCCGGACAGTACCGACTCGGTCAGATCGACCTGCCGTCGCTGGGGGCCGACGACGTGCAGATACGGGTGCGTGCCAGTGCGCTGAACCACATGGACCTGTGGGTCACCAAGGGCCTGCCGAAGCCGCCGCTGCCTCACGTTCCGGGTTGTGACGTGGCCGGTGTCGTCGAGGCCATCGGCAGCGGGGTCACCCGCGTGGCGGTCGGCGACGAGGTGGTCGTCAACCCAGGCGTGTCACCCATCGAAGACATCGTCGCGCTGGGCAACGACAGCCCGATGGGCGACGGCTTCATGATCTACGGCGAGCACTGCTGGGGTGGCCACGCCACCTTCGCGATCGCACCCAGCCGCAACGTGTACGCCCGTCCGGCGAACCGTTCGTGGGAAGAGTCGGCGGCCTACCCGCTGGCGTACCTCACGGCGTACCGCATGCTGCGTCGCGGACGGTTGCGGCCGGGCCAGACCGTGCTGGTGGTCGGCATCGGCGGGGGAGTGTCCACGGCGGCGCTGGCCCTCGGCCGGCACATGGGCGCCAACGTCGTGGTCACCAGTCGCAGCGAGGCCAAGCGGAACGAGGCGTTGTCCATGGGTGCCGACGCGGCCTTCGACTCGGCCGACGCGAAGTGGCCGGTGCAGGCCGACGTCGTCATCGAGAGCGTGGGCCCGGCCACCTGGGACCAATCGGTCCGCTCGCTGAAGCCAGGCGGTCGCCTGGTGGTGTGTGGCGGCACCAGCGGACCGAAGGTCGAGATCAACCTGCCTCGCCTGTTCTTCAAGCAGCACGAGATGATCGGCTCGTCCATGGGCAGCTACGAAGAGTTCGCCGAAGTGACTCGCCTGATCGACGCTGGCGTGCCCGTGCACATCGACCGCACGTATCCGCTGGACCAGTATGACCAGGCGCTGGAACGACTGACGCAGGGCGAGCAGTTGGGCAAGATCGTGTTGACCCACCCACAGGGCGGCGACGAATGACCGACCGGCGCGACGACATCGACGATCTGAAGCGCCGGGTGTGCGATGAGGTCGACCGCCTTGCCGATCGACTGATCGATGCCAGTCATCAGATCCATGCCCATCCCGAACTCAACTTCGAAGAGGTGTTCGCCCACGATCTGCTGACGGGCATCCTCGACGACGTCGGCCTGGCTCCGCAACGCCACGCGTACGGCGTCGGTACCGCCTTCGAGGCTCGGGCAGGGTCCGCGGGCCCCGACATCGCCGTGCTGTGCGAATACGCCGCCCTGCCGGGCATCGGCCACGCATGCGGTCACAACGTGATCGCAACCGCCGGGCTGGGCGCCGGGTTGGCCGCGGCGGTGTTGGCCGACGAGGTCGGCGGCCAGATCAGGATCATGGGTACGCCGGCCGATGAGGGCGGCGGCGGCAAGATCGAGATGGCCCGCAATGGTGCGTTCCAAGGCCTGACCGCAGCGATGATGGTGCACCCGGCCGACGCTGATCTGGTGCGGATGAACTGCATCGCCATCCAGGAGATGTACGTGCAGTACGACGGTAAGGCTGCCCACGCTGCTGCCGCACCGCACGAGGGCCGCAATGCCCTGGACGCGGCCGTGCTGGGCTACATGAACGTGGCCACGCTGCGCCAGCACATTCTGCCCACGGAACGTCTCCATGGCATCTTCACCAAGGCCGGCGACAAAGCCAACATCGTGCCCGCCCAGACCACGATGACCTGGATGGTGCGCTCGCCCACGGTGGCGTCGCTGCAACCGCTGAAAGAGCGTGTGGTGGCGTGCCTCGACGCGTCGGCCATGGCCACGGGCTGTACGTGTTCGATTCGGTGGCAGGGCGTCACGTATGCCGACATGATCGACAATGGGCCGATGGTGCAGTCGTACGTCCACAACGCGGCACGCCTCGGGCGCACTGTTGACGACCCACGTGTGGTGGGTCGCGCCGTCGTGGGCTCGACCGACATGGGCAACATCAGCTACCTCGTCCCGTCGATCCACCCGATGATCAAGGTGGCCCCCGACGGTGTGCCCATCCACACGCCGGAGTTCGCTGAATGGGCGCGCAGCGACAGTGGCGACCTTGCGGTGCTGGACGGGGCCAAGGCGATGGCGATGACCGTGATCGACCTGTGGACCGACGCCGCACTACGCACCGCGATCACTGCCGAATGGCAGCAGCGTCCCGCCTCGGCCGACGTCGTGTAGGCGACCGTCACGTTCATGATCCCGGCCCAACGACACCCGAGGGCATAGGCTCTCGTGTTGTGACGGTCTACGTCCCCGAGGAGTTCACCGACAGCGAGGCCGATGTCCTCCGGCGCTACTTCACCAATCTCGACGGGCCAGTTTTCGCGCTCGTCAACCTGCCAGAGGTGGTGAAGGGTGCGCTGTTCGCCCGTTACAGCCGCAGCCCGAAAAGCCTGCGCAGGCTGTTCCTGGACGAGTTCGTGGGCGATCTGGACATCGCCGGCGATCAGACGGTCGACGCCACCATGGGCCTCGAGCGTGCCGAGGAACTGTACGAGAAGGTCTTCTTCGAGTACGGCGACGACTCGGTCGCTCAACTCGGCGGTGTGCATCTGGCCTGCGAGCAAGCATCCAACATCTTGACCAAGGTGCTCGAGTGGGGGCGGCTGATGAGCTACCTCGAACAGAGCACCCGGTACATCAGTTACGACGCCCGCCTGGGTGGGCGATATCGGTACTTCCGCGACCCGGCATTGCTGTCCAGCCGGTTCGGCACGCGTTACGTGGGCGACATGGACCGCATGTTCGATGCCTACAGCCTGCTGCTGGGCAAGGTGACCGACCACGTGCGGGCCACGGTGCAGCGCGATCCTGCCGATTCCGACTTCGTCTACCGTCAGGCCACGCGTGCCAAGGCGCTGGATGCAGTGCGTGGCGTGCTGCCGGCCGCCTCCATGTCGAACGTGGGCATCTACGGCACCGGTCAGGCTTTTCAGATGCTACTGCTGCGCATGCGCGCCCATCCGCTGCCCGAGGCTCGCCACTACGCCGAACTCATGCTGCACGAGTTGCGCAAGGTCATTCCCAGCTTCTTGAAGGGCATCGACCTGGCCGATCGCGGCGGTCGGTGGGTGAACTACCTGTCGAACACCCGCGAGCGCTCCAGCGAACTCGTGCGCTCGATGTTCGGCGACACACCGGTCGATCAGGCCGACATGGTGGAGTTGATCGACTTCGATCCCGACGCCGAAGACAAGTTGCTCGCCGCCATCTGCTATCCGTACACCAACGTGCCCGAACATCAGATCATCGCCCGGGTGCGCACCATGGGGCCCGCCGAACGACTGGCGCTCATCCGTGCCTACGTGGGCGAGCGCGAAAATCGTCGACACAAGCCTGGCCGCGCCTTCGAACGGGTCGACTACCGCTTCGACGTGCTGTCCGACTACGGCGCATTCCGCGACATGCAGCGGCATCGTCTGCTGACCCTCGACTGGCAGCCGCTGACGCCCAACCACGGCTACGTCAGGCCAGAACTGGTCGACGAGTCGGGTATGGCCGACGTGTTCGACGATGCAATGGCACGGTCGGCGGCGCTGTACGACGCGTTGAAGGACGAGTTCCCCGAACAGGCCCGGTATGCGGTCTCGATGGCATATCGGTTGCGCTACTCCATGCAGTTCAATGCCCGCGAGGCCATCCACATGCTGGAACTGCGGTCTGGCGCCCAGGGACACCCCTCGTATCGCCGGTTGGCGCTCGTGATGCACCGGCAGATTGCCGAAACGGCCGGTCACCGTGCCGTGGCCGAGGCGATGACGCACATGACCACCGCCGCCCCCGAACTCGAGCGTCTCGAAGCCGAGCGTCGCGCTGAATCGCGTCGCGGCGGCTGACTTCTTCACCCAATCGGGGGTCCCTACGTGCCAACGTGACGGTTGTCACACATCGCCAGTACCGGCATCGTCGGTCTCGCTCGTATCATCCGCGGCCCAACAGGGCTTGTGAGCGCGGAACAGAAGGGTGTCGACGATGGCTGACGATGACGACGAGATCATGGAGCCGGAGGACGACGTCGATCCCGACCTCGAAGCCGACGATCTCGCCGAGCCCGATCTCGAGGCCGACGATCTGGAAGAGGCTGATCTCGACGACGATGTCCTGGTCGATACCGACGACGAATTCGCCGACGACGACGAGTTCGCCGACGATGCCGACGATGACGACGCCGCCAGCACCGGCCCGACCCGCAAGTCGGTGGCGGTCGCTGAGGACGAGGACGAGGACGACGACATGCTCGCCCCCGACGACGTCGAAGCCGACCTCGATACCATCCTGAAAGACCGGCTGGTCGCCGTCGAGGACGAGACCAACGAGGATGAGGAAGAGCCAGAAGAGCGGGGTGAGGCGGCCGATCGCCTGCAGCCCAAGCGTGCCGACGAGCAACTGTGCCCCAGCTGCTTCCTGCTGGTGCGTCAAACCGCTCCCATGTGTCCGGTGGATGCCGACGACTGTCCGATCTTCTCGAAGTGACGCGTCCGATCGCCGAACGCCCGTGACTGGTCAACGCGACCCCGTCGAGTCAGTGCTGGACGTGGCCGTGTATGCCCCCATCGGTCTGGCGCTGACCGTTCGCGATCGACTGCCACGGCAGTTCCGCCAGCGCCGGCAGGCCGTGTTGAACCGGGTGCAGCTGGCGAAGTTCGTGGGCCAGTACGTGGTGCGCCACGGTTGGGCCGAGATCGAGCGGGATGTGCGTCAGCGTCGAGAATCCGACGAAGTAGCAGGTGTCTCGGTCGCAACATCGGTCGCCGAGGCCGCTGTCGAAGCAGTGATCGACGCACAGGCCGCAGTCCCTGCGACGATCGGTGCAGTCGCAGATCAGAGGGTTGCGATCGCCACGAACAGCGTTGCAACACCGGATGCGCGGTCGCTGCCCATCGGCGACTACGAGAGCCTGGCCGCCATTCACGTGGTCCAGCGACTCGCGTCGTTGCGTGACGACGAAATCCAGCAGATCCGCCAGTTCGAACAGACGCACCGCGCTCGGCGCACCGTGCTGGCCAAGATCGCCCAGCTGCAGGACGCACGATCGTCATGAGCTTCGACGTCCGGGCGGCCCGAGCTGGTGATGCTGCCGCGATCGGTCAGCTCGAAGCCGAAGCGCGCGCAGCGCTGGTCGACACCAGGGGTGGCAATGCGTTGCTGGCCGAACAGCCCGCTGTTCACGACTGGACCGCGGTCATCGGCGCCGCCGACCGCCGCGTGTGGGTCTCGACCATCGACGAGGTCGTCGTGGGTTATCTCGAGCTGATCACGCCGCCCTCCGCAGGTACCGGCGTTGTGCAGCAGGTGTACGTGCACCCCGAGGCCCGCGAGCTGGGTTTTGGCGACTACATGCTGGAAGCCGCCATCCACGCCATCAAAGAACTGGGCGGCGCGGTGGTCGAGTCGTTCGCATTGCCGGGCGACCGAGACACGAAGAACCTGTACGAGCGCGCCGGTGTCACTGCGCGCAAGATCATCGTCTCGAAGCGCCTGACGTCCTGACCTCTTTGTCTGAACCGGTTTTGGTTGAACCGGTTTTGGCTGACTGGTTTGGCCGGCAGGTTGGTCAGTGGCCTGTCCAGTTGGGGGCCCGCTTCTCGATGAATGCCGTCAGGCCTTCTTTGATGTCGTCCGAGGCCATGATGCCGGCCATCAATTCGTTGGTCAGCGCCTTCAGGTGCTCGTCGCTCTGATACGCCGCAGCCAGCACCACCTTGCGGCTGGCTTGCACGGCCATCGGCGCCGCTGCGCAGATCTTGTCGGCCAGTGCGGTTGCCTCGGCCATCAGCTGATCAGGTTCGGTCAGGCGGCTGATCAAACCCAGTTCGTAGGCGCGCTGCGCAGGTATTGGTTCGCCCGTCAGGATCGCCTCCATCGCTGCCGCCTGGCCGATGGCCCGAGGCAGCCGGAACATGCCGCCCGCGGCCGCTATCAGATTGCGTTTCACCTCGGCCAGGCCGAACGACGATCGGGTGGTTGCCACGACCAGATCGGCGGCCAACACCAACTCGCAGCCACCCGCGGTGGCCAAGCCATCGACTGCGACGATCACCGGCTTGTTGCGCTCGCGATAGACGAAACCGCCGAAGCCGCCGCGCCTGGTGCCCAGACCGCCCCCGGTGCCTGAGTTCAGCGCTTTCAGATCGGCTCCGGCGCAGAACACCGGTCGCTCTTGACCGGCAGTGTTGGCGGTCAAGATGCCGACACGAACGTCGGGGTCGGATTCGAGCTGATCGATGGCCGCCTCGACGCCGTTGGCCACATCGGCGTTCACCGCGTTGCGGGCCTCGGGACGGTTCAGCGTGATGATGCCGATGCGACCCTGAACCCGGTACTGCACGATGTCTGACATGGCGGCCGATGGTAGGTCTGACCCATGCGGGCCAACGAACCGGTCAGTCGAGCGTGTTCATGCCTCGTCGGCCTGGGCCACGGCTTCTGGTGGCGTGTCGTCGGCCGGTGAATCATCGGATGGTGCCAGTGCCTCGTCGGCGGGTGCCATTGCTTCGTCGACCACGGCGACCGCCTCGGTCTCGATGGACGCCACGATCTCGGCCTTCGTGGGCTCGTCGATCGCGGCAGTTAACGTGGCGTCGGGCTCGGCCGCCAATTCGCCCGCAGCCTGATCGCGCGAATCCTCGACCGGGGCGACGTCGGGGCTCGTCGCCGCGGCATCGTTCGAGTCCTCGACCGGGGCGACGTCGGGGCTCGTCGCCGGGGCATCGTTCGAGTCCTCGACCGGAGCATCGTCGATCTGCTCGACAGGGGTCTGCGGCTCGGCCTCGGACGCTGCTGACTCGGTCTCGGCGGCAGGCTCGGCTGGTGCAGCAGGCTCGGCTGACTCGGGCTCGGCCGGCTTGGCCGTCTCGGCCGGCTTGGCCTTGGGTGGCGGGGGCGGCTTTGGGGCGGCCTTGGTCGTCTTGGCGACGGGCTTGGTGGGACGCAACGGCTTCGGTGACGCACCGCCTTGCTTGGGCTCGACGCCGAACAGCGCGGCGATCTGCGGCAGCAGCGACGCCAACCGGGTGACGGTGGCCCGCAGCTCGTCGCTGACTGTGGGCGGGGCCGCTGTGGGCACCACCTGGGCGCGGATCGGCGAGAAGGCCGCTGCTTCCAGCACTGCCGCCCAACGATCGTTCATGGCGTCGGGCACCAATGAGGCCGTGGCGGCGTCGGCCAGTTGTTTGGCCAGCTCGGTGGGGAAGCGAACGCCCGCCTTGGGCGGCTGCGACGACAGCTTCAGGGCGCGGATGATACGGCCGACCTTGATGGCCGCATCGATGTCACCGAACCACAGCGTGAGCTCTTTCTCTTGCTTGGCGGCCAGCGCATGCTTGAGCTCTTCGGCCAGCGCCCTGGTCGACTCGTCGCGGGCGACCATGGGGTCGTCGCCGGCTGCCACCACACTGCGCAGGTCGCGCAGATCAAGCTCTTCGACATCGGCCTTGGCCGCATCGGCACGGTCGAGCCATTCGGCCACTCGCAGCTTCGGCAGCAACTGCTCGGCCATGGCAACCAGACCGCTGGCAGGGATCTCTTCCTTGCCTTCAGCCTTGAGCCGGGTGTTCTGCTCGACCACGGCCTGACGGACGGCGGGGATACCGCCCTGCAGGGCGCGCTCGGCGACGGTGCGCTGCTCCTCGGGCAACTCGGCCAGGACGGCGTTGCGGTGTGTACGGCCAGGCTTGAGCCGTTTGGCCTTGGGGCGCTGCGGCAGTTCGGGCGGTGGCGTGAAGTTGGGACGGCCACGACGCTCGGGCCGAGGACCGCCACGCTCGCCGGCCGCGCCGTCGCGAGGCGGGCGACGATCGCCGCCAGGACGATCACCCGACGGACGACGATCACCACTGGGACGGTCGCCGGACGGACGATCGCCGCCGGGACGGTCGCCACGCGGGCGGTCGCCGCGTGGGCGATCACCACCGGGACGGTCGCCGCGTGGCCGGTCGCCGCGTGGGCGATCACCGCGATCGGGACGGTCGCCGCCCCCACGCCGGGCGAGTTGCTGCGTCACGGCTTCGAACGGTGTGTTGCTGGGCATGAGCTCCAACAGGCCCGACTTTGCGCCGCGGCCCTTGGGGTCGGTGACCGACAAGATGGTGATGCCCTCGAGCTCGAACTCGGCATCGGCGCGCAGGACCGTGCCCACGGTGGACCCGCCGGGCAGCAGTGCAGCTGCGACGACACCCTTCGGTTCGCGGGCACCAGCGGCGCGCCACGTGAACGAGCCGTCCGTTCGCGCGCTGGTGAGTTCGATGTCGATCCGTCGGGACATGGGTCACCACGGTATCCGGCAAGGGGTGTGTTCTGCACGATCGCATTCCGGCTGCTGCCGACCGAGCGGTACCGTGGCGAGGTGCCTGTCTATGCCCTCGGCGATCATGAGCCCTCGATCCACCCCGACGCCTTCGTGCATCCTGATGCAGTCATCATCGGCCAGGTCACCATCGGGGCCGACAGCTCCATCTGGCCCGGTGCCGTGTTGCGTGGCGACGACGGCTACATCACGATCGGGGCGCGCACGTCCATCCAGGACAACTGCGTCCTGCACACCACGCTCATGCACCCCACCGTGGTCGGCGACGATTGTGTGGTCGGACACATCGTGCATCTGGAGGGATGCACCATCGAATCTGGCGTTCTGGTCGGCAACGGTTCCATCGTGCTGCATCGCGTCATCGTCCGCACCGGAGCAATCATCGCTGCCAACGCCGTGGTCCTCAACGACACCGAGGTGCCGTCGGGCGCCATTGCCGCCGGGGTTCCTGCGGTCATCAAGCCGGGACGGGCGCGGGTGGCCGACATCGATTCGGGAGTGCAGAGCTACCTCAGCAAGACACGCCGGTACCGCGAGACACTGCGCCGCGTTGGCTGATGCTGGCCCTGGTTGTGAGCGTCGATGCAGTCGACGCCGAGATCGCCGCCGATGCGCTGTGGTCGCTTGGCGTGGTGGCCGTCGAGGAACGCACCGGTACCGACGGACGGATCGAGTTGTGGACCTCGCTGGGCGACGATGTCGCATCCGTCGAGGCAGCATTGGCCGGAACGTTGGTGGCCGGATGCAGTTGGACCTTTGTCGAGATCGACGAGACGGTCGCCGACTCGTGGCGCATGCACGCGCAACCAACGTGGGTCCACGACGATCTGGTGGTGGTGCCGGCCTGGTTGCCCGCTCAGTTGCCGAATCGGTCATCCGATGGATCCGTCGTGATCGCTGTCTCGATCGAACCCGGGTCAACGTTCGGCGCCGGCGATCATCCCACTACCGTCCTGTCGCTGCGCGCGTTGCGCCGGCTGTTGCGCGACGAAGGCTCGGCCGTTGTTGCGCAGCCGTCGGTGCTGGATGTCGGGTGCGGCTCGGGGGTCCTCGCGGTGGCGGCCGCCCTGATGGGTGCGCAGTCGGCAAACGGCATCGACATCTCGCCGGCTGCGGTGGCGATCACCACAGCGAATGCGCAAGCGAACGGTGTGGCTTCGATGGTGACCGTGTCGAACGCATCGCTTGCCGACATCGCCCAGAGCGGCAACGTCTACGACATCGTGGTCGCCAACATCTTGGCGCCCACGCTCATCGAGTTGGCGTCCGATCTGGTGCGCGTGCTGGCTGACGCGGGCGTGCTGATCATCAGTGGCTTGCTGGTCGATCGGTTCGACCATGTCGTTGCGTCGCTGGTCCCGTTGCGGGTGGCCGGCGTGGACGAACTGAACGGTTGGGTTGCAATCACCCTGCGGCGTCGATGAAGGCCAAGACCTGATCGGCGTGGGGGATCGACGGCACTGCACCGGCGCGTGTGGTGCTGATGGCCGCAGCCGCCGATGCGAAACGCAGCGCGACCGGCAACCGATCGCCTGCCGCCAGTCGAGCGCACAACGCCCCGCAGAACGTGTCGCCGGCCGCCGTGGTGTCGTGGGCCTCGACGGCGAATGGCGCGATATGGGTCGAGCCGTCGCGGGTGGTCAAGGTGGCCCCTTCGGCGCCTCGAGTCACGACCACAGCGCTCGCTCCGAGTTCCAGCAGCGACTGCACGCCGCCCAATAGTTCGGCCTCGTGATCGTTTGGCACCACCACGTCGCACAGCGCCAACATCTCGCGGCTGAGTAGCTGCGCCGGAGCGGGGTTCAGCACCGTGATTGCTCCGTGCGAGCGCGCCTGACGGAACGCGTCCTGAATGGTGACCAACGGCACCTCGAGTTGTGCGAGGACCACGCGACTCTTCGGCAGTTGCTCGGCAGTGACAGTCGCATTGGCACCAGGCACGACGATGATCGAGTTCTCGCCACCGTCGGCCACGCCGATCAACGCACGACCGGTGGCGACTCCTGTGCGTTGCGCGACGTGTGTGGTGTCGATGCCTGCTGCGTGCATCACGGCCAGCAGCACCTCCGCCGCGCTGTCGTCGCCCACTGCAGCAACGAACGCAGTGCGGGCACCCGAGCGCACGGCGGCGACGGCCTGGTTCAGCCCCTTGCCGCCGGGGTGCTCGGCGTAGTGATGCCCCAGCACGGTCTCGCCGGGTGCGGGCAGCACGCGGGCCGACGCCACCAGATCCAGGTTCGCACTGCCCACCACACACACATCGACGGTCGCCGAGGCCGGTCGGTGGTCGGTGCGCTCGGGATCGGAGTCGCTCGCCGGGCTCTCGGCGCTCATCGGCCTCATCGCGTCGACCTGCGGAACACCGGGGCGCGCTTGTCGAGGAACGCGGTGACTGCTTCGGCGTGTTCGGCCGATGCCCAGCACGCGGCCAGCATCTGGTGCTCACGATGCTGTACGACTGCCAGGTCGGTCTCGACCACGTTGTCGGTCAACAGTTGCTTGGTCATGCGCAGTTGCAGATCGGGGTTGGCCGCATAGCTGGCGGCAACCGCGAGGGCTGTGTCGAGCAGTGCATCTGGCTCGGCCAGCTGATCGGCCAGACCGATGGCGTGGGCGTCGGTGCCGCTGATGATGCGGCCCGACAGGCACAGATCGCTGGCCCGACCGATGCCGACCCGCGCTGCCAACAAGCGTGTGCTGGCCAGCTCGGGCACCAGGCCCATCTTGATGAAGCCCATGCCGAACTTGGCCGCCGACGAGGTGATGATCTGATCGGCTGGCAGGCACATGGTCACTCCGATGCCGACTGCCGCGCCGTTCACCGCACACACCAGTGGCTTGCTGGCCCGAACGAGCGCCACCCAGTCGAGCCCGGCCGGCATTCCACCTCGACCACCGGCGGTGTCGTTGCCGGGGTCCACACCATCGATGCGCGACTTGAACGTGGCCTCCATGTCGGCGCCGGCGCAAAAGCCGCGTCCGGCACCGGTCATCACGATGGCACCCACGTCGGGGTCGTCGTTGGCCGCCGTGATCGCATGCGCCTGCTCTTCGGCCATGCGCGGCGTCCACGCATTCAGCCGATCGGGTCGGTTCAGTGTGATCAGCGCGACTTCGCCGCGCCGCTCGACCGCAATCTGGGTGTACTCCAAGCTGAACTCCATGTGGTGCATCGTGGCACGCCCGTCTGTGCCGCGGCTCAGGCCAGATCGAAGAGTGGCGAGAAATCGAGCCGATCGAAGTTGGGCAGGTAGGTGCGCACGGCGTCGCGTCGAAAGGCCGTGCACAGATCGGGTCGGAAGAATCGTGCGCCTTCGCGTACGACGTAGTTGAGGATGAAGAACCGGTACACCTCTGGCAGGAACCTCAGTTCGTCACGGGTCATCGGGAACACCTGCCGGTACGCGCTGACCAGGCCGAGGAAGGACGGTTCGATCAGCGTGTGGGCGCCGTAGGTGAATCGCGTCCGGTCGCCGGTACTGCTAGAGACACGGGAGAGGAAGTAGAAGTCCAGCATGCGCGGCTCGATGCGAAACCAGTCGTAGTCCCAACGGCTGAACAAGCGGAAGCCGGTGCTGGTGGGCGTCACCGAGAAGTTGCCCAAGTTCCAGTCGATCAGCACAGGGATCTTCGCCCACTCGTCGTATCCCAGCTGGACCAACCGTTCCAGGAACTCGTGCGTGTGGCGCCACAGGGTGCCGATGGCCTCGGGCGGCAGGTCGAAGTTCTTCGAGGCGAACGGACTCTCCAGCAGGTCCAGCAGATGGATGGCATCGCTCTTGATCGTCTTCGAACCACCGGGAATGCGTGGCGCCAGATCGGTGCACGCCAGATGGAACTCGGCGATCTCGCGGCCGAGGTTCTCGATGAGATCTCGGGTGAGCACACGGGGCAGCGCGTCGCCGCGGGGGACATCGTCGTAGAACACGGCCCACATGGTGCGGTCGTACCAGGTGTAGATGTGGCGCCGACCGGGGTTGTCAGGATCGTCCGTCATCCAGACGTCGGCCAGCATGCCGGCGAACCGAGTGTCGTCCAGCAGAGACGCGCAACGGCTGAGCCGCTCGTGATCCTCGACGAACAGGAAGTACGAACCGTACGACGACACTTTGCACACCAGCGTGCTCTGGTCGTCGAGATGCACCCGGTACACGCGGTTGGTCGAGACGTTGGCGCTGACCTCGTCCAAACCGACGATGGTGCGCTGATCGTGATACCCGTCCCATGCCGCGTGCACGGCATCGCGGTGTGCATCAGGCCCCGGCATGAGGCCGAGCGTAGAGGGGCGCCGGTGAGACGCGCGTCAGACGGCGTCGCGAGCGCGCACACCAATGGGCGCGATCAAGCGGAAGCCCGCCTCGTGGCGCTCGTCCTCGCTCTCGCCGCCCCAGAACCCGTACTCGTGGTTGGTGCGGGCGAACTCGCGGCAACTGGATTTGACCGTGCACGACACGCACACCGCCTTGGCCATGGCCTCTCGTCGCTCCCTGGCCTGCGGCCGTTCTGCCGGTGAGGGGAAGAACAGATGGGTCAAGCCTTTGCATGCGGCCGTATCCATCCAGCGATCGTCGGTCAGTTGGCGATGGAAGAGCGTCTCTACCGCGGCCATGGAACCCCCTTGTCCGTGACTGTCGAACATGACTGCCGAACCAGCCCCCGATGCTCCCCTCAGAGACTCGACCAGTACCGCACGGGCACCGGACGATCCATCAGCAGCGGCTCTGAATCACCATAGAAGGAATTGACTCGCGAGTCAATTGTAGTGAGCAATCAAATTGCGGCCTCACCGGGCTGTGCGTGTTCGCCCAGCGCAACGGCCACTCCGGCAGCGAAACGGTCGACGTCGTCGCCGGTCGTGTCCCACGCAGTCATCCATCGCACCTGGCTGCGGGCCGTGTTCCAATCCCAGAAGAAGCACCAGTCCTGCAACGGCTTGATGAGCTGGGCTGGCAGGACTGGGAACACGCTGTTCACTTGCGGGGCGGCGTCGTAGTGCAGGCCGCGGAACTGCGCGGTGGCCTGGTACAGGCGGGTGCTCATCTCGTTCGAGTGCTGCGCCAGCGTGATCCACAGGTCGTCGTGCAGCAGGGCGTTGAATTGTGCTGCGACGAACCGCATCTTCGAGGGCAACTGCGTGACCTGCTTGCGAATGAACATGGCCCGGCGGGCGAGGGCTGGGTTCAGGAAGATCACCGCCTCGCCGAAAGCCAGGCCGGCCTTGGTGCCGCCGAAGCTGATCACGTCGACACCGGCGTCCACGGTGAAGCTGCGCAACGCCTGAACGGTGCCGCCCAGCGCCGCCGTGGCGTTGGCGATGCGCGCGCCGTCGAGGTGCACGGTCATGCCCATTCGGTGTGCCGTGTCGCAGAGTGCCGCGATCTCGTCGGCGGTGTACACGGTGCCCAGTTCGGTGCTCTGTGTGATCGACAGCACCCCGGGCTGGGCGTGGTGTTGCACGCCGATCAGGTGCTCGAGCTCGGCGAGCTGCTGCGGAACCAGCTTGCCATCGTCAGTTGACAACTGTGTCAACTTCGAGCCCAGGATGCGTTCAGGCGCGCCCGTCTCGTCGACGGCGATGTGGGCCCAGTTGCTGCACACGATCGTGTCGGCCGGCTGGATCATCGCGGCCAGGCCCATCACGTTCGCGCCGGTGCCGTTCCAGACCAGCAACGAGTGGGCATGCTGGCCGAACAGGTCGCGAAAACGTGCTTCGGTCTCGGCGGTCCAGTCGTCAGCGCCGTACGCCAGTGCATGGCCGGTGTTGGCCTGGACGATCGCGTCGATGACCCGCGGATGCGCGCCGGCAGCGTTGTCGCTGGCAAAGGCACACGCCGGGGGAGGGGGAAACGACAACATGTCAGCCAGTATGCCCCGACCCTGTGCTGTCAGCCTCGAGCGGCGATGCCGTCGAGCAACTGCTCGAGGGCCACTGCAAACCGGTCGTCGGCCGTACCTCGATACAACTCGAGGGCGACGGCGCGCGACGCCGGGAACTCGTCGATCGGCAAGGTCGCGTACGTCTGGCGCCAGCCGTCGTACATGCGCTGGCGCCCGACATCGTCCAACGCGTCGACCGACGCGTCGATGGTGGCGGACCCGACGGTCAATTCGATGACGCTGTGATAAGCGAGCGCAGCGTGACGCGCATCCAGCCCGGCACGCAGGAACTGGGCCAGCAGCGATTCGGTGATCGCGAACTCGCCAGCGGCAAGTGGCGGCGCGTCGCGCATGGCCACCGCAAGTCGAGGTTGGCGGAGCAGCGCAGCGCGCAGCTGCTGGCAGACGATCAGGACGGTCGCTCGCCAGTCTGCTTCGGGCTGCAGATCGCTCGTGACCCCCGACAGCAGGCGATCACCGACTGCACGCATCAGGTCGGGCTTGTCCCGAAAGTGTCGATAGCAGGCCGTGGCATCCACGCCCAGCTCCCGGCCCAGGTTGCGCATGGTCATCCGATCGCTGCCCGATTGGTCGAGCAGGTGGATCGCCGCGTCGACGATCGCATCGCGCGTCAGCGGCACGCGCCGGGTTGTCACGATCCAGCCTCGTCGTAGAGCCGTGCTCGGCCCAGCCGTTCCAGGCACACTTCGGCGCTCCACGGCAGCATCGTGCTGCCCAGTCGAGCGTCGCGATACATGCGTTCCAGGGGCAACGACTTCATCATCGACTGGCCGCCGCAGACGCGTATCGCCATCGACGCCACTTCGGCCGCGTGCTCCATGACCGTCGTTGCCGCGGCCCATCCGGTGACCAGGTCGCGCACGGTGGGGTCGATGTGGGCGGTGTCGATGGCCCGGTACAGCAGCGCCCGCGACTGTTCGTGCCGCAGTTGCATCTCGGCCCAGCCGTGCTGCTTGATCGGGTGGTCGCGCCGTGCGCCAGAGGTCTGCCCGGGCAGCTCGCCGCGCAGGTACGCCGCAGTGGTGTCCAGGATGCCGCCGGTCAGACCCAGGTAGCTGGGGCACAGCGACAGGAACAGCCACGGATAGCGCAACGCGGCCTGGTTGTAGGCGCCCTGCGGCATCCACTCGTTCGTCGCCGGCACGAACACGTCGTGCATCAGCAGCGTGCGCGAGACCGTGCCGCGCATGCCCAGTGGATCCCAGTCGTCCACGATCTGCACGCCATCGGCATCGGCGGGCACGCCGAGCAACAGAATCTCTGGCGAGTCGGGTTCCTGGCACGTCACGTTGTAGAACGTGGCTGCGCCGCTGAGCGAGGCGAAGATCTTGCGGCCGGTGACACGCCACCCGCCTGCGACTGGAGCGGCCTTGGTGGCGACCCCGCTGGTGGCGCCGGGGGCCAGTCCCTCCGAGAACGGCTGGCTGTGGATCTGGCCACGTTCGACCACTCCGGCGAACATCGCCGTCCGGATCTGGTGGTGTCGTTCGCGATCGGCGGGGGACAGGTCCAACAGGTCGGCGACCTCGCCACACCACAGCATGGTGGCGTTGTGCATGTTGAACGTCAGCGCTGTCGCGCCGCAGTACCTGCCGACCTCTTCGCTGACCCTCACGTAGTCGGCGTAGGTGGCGCCCAGCCCCCCGTGTTCTCGTGGCACGCATACGGCCAGCAGGCCGGCGTCGCGGAAGTCGGCGAAGTTGTCGAACGGAAAGCTGGCCTCGCGGTCGTGCACGACTGCCCGCTCGCGGATCGCTGGACCCAACGATCGAACGAGGCCGACGACGTGGTCACGGAAGGCGGGGGAGTCGGCGCGAGCGAGATCGTCCATCGGCATCGATTCTGTCGGCGCGCCAGTCCGTTGTCAACAGCGTTGTCAACAGTGTTGACACGATCGGCAGTGTGAGTACGATGCGACACGATGACCCAGATCCGCGACGTCACTTGGGGCCAGTTCGCGTGGCGCGAGGCCAGCCCGGCCGGCCATGCCGAGACGATCGTGCTGCTGCATGGACTGGGCGGTAGCCGGATGTCGTGGGAGCCGCAATTGGTCGGGCTGTCGGCGCGGCACCGGGTGATCGCCTGGGACCTGCCCGGCTACGGCGAGTCGAAGGCGCTCGAGGGCCCGACGACGTTCACCGCGCTGGCCGACGCCGTGGCCGATCTGGTGACGGTGCTGTGCGAACCGACGGTGCACCTGGTGGGCATCTCGTTCGGCAGCATGATTGCGCAGTACGCAGCCGCGCAGCATCCGTCGGTCGTCGCTTCATTGACGTTGCTGGCCACCTCGCCCAAGTTCGGCCTGGATGGCACTCGGCCCGACGACTGGCGCGCGGCCCGATTGGCGCCGTTCGACCAGGGCCTGGAACCAGCCGACATCGCCGAACGCGTGCTGGCGATGCTGGCCGGACCGAACATCACGACCGCGGCCATGACCGGCCAGGTGGAGGCGATGTCGCGCGTCTCGGCGGCAGCGCTGCGGCGTTCGATCGACTGTCTGATCACGCACGACAGCAGCTCCATCCTGCCGACGATCGTCGCGCCGACTCTGTGTCTGGTGGGCGACCTGGACCACGAGACGCCGCCGGCATATGCAATGGCGGTGGCCGACCTGATTCCAGGCGCGCGACTGTCGTTGATCGAAGGGGCGGGCCACCTGTTGAACGTCGAGGCGCCCGATGCTGTGAACGGTGCCATCCGCGACCACATCGCCCGCGCCGTCGCCGATGTCGATCTCGATGTCGATCTCGATGTCGATCTCGATCGGAGCTCATCATGACCGAGTGGCGCTACGTGCGTGCCTTCACCGACCACTTCACGCGATGCGGGTTGATCGAGGGCGAGACGGTGGCCGTGCTCAGCGAGACGCAGAGCCGACCCGCGCTGGTGGACACCGCACGTCTGGCCGCGCAGTCGTTGGGCGGGCGGGTGTTCGACGTGGTCGTGCCCACACCCCCCAGCACGCATCCGGTGCCGATCCGCTCGACCGGTGCGTCTCAGGCGATCGCCGGCAACCCGTCGGTCATCGCCGCCTTGAGCAGTGCCGGTCTGGTGATCGACTGCACCGTCGAAGGCTTGTTGCATGCGCCCGAGCTCGGCCAGATCTTGAGTGGCGGCGCACGTGTTCTGATGATCTCGAACGAGCATCCCGACACGTTCGACCGCATCACGTGGGACGACGATCTGCCGCGACGCGTGTCGTTGGGTCACGGCCGGCTCGTCGCCGCGTCGCTCATGGAAGTGACGTCGGCCGCTGGGACCGAGCTGACCATCCGCCTGGCAGGCGCTGTCACGGCCGGGTCCACTGGCTTGACGGCGGGGCCTGGTTCGATCGCTCATTGGCCCGGCGGCTTGGTGCTGGCGTTTCCGGCGCGCGGTTCGGTGACCGGCCGGCTGGTGTTGGCCCCTGGCGATCTGAACCTGACGTTCAACCGGTACATCGAGACGCCAGTGACGCTGTCGATCGTGGACGATCAGATCCTCGACATCAACGGCAAGGGCGTTGACGCGCAACTGTTCCGCAGCTACCTGGCCGCGTTCGGCGATCAGGCGTCGTATGCCACCAGCCACGTGGGGTGGGGCATGAATCCGGCGGCGCGTTGGGAGTCGGTGGCGCTGTACGACACTCGCGAATTGTGGGGCACCGAAGCCCGTGCCTTCGCCGGCAACTTCCTGTACTCCACCGGCGCCAACGAGAACGCCGGCCGTTTCACCGCCGGTCATTTCGACCTGCCGATGCGCGGATGCACGGTGGCGTTGGATGGCACGCCCGTGGTCATCGAAGGCACGTTGGTCCCCGACCTCGCCGGGCGTGTAGCCGGCGCCGGCTCTGTGTAGCGGACGCCAGCGGAATCTGAGGCAACCTTTCGGGGTGAGTGAACGTTCTCTCGACGTGGATGTTGGCTACGTCGACCGCTTCGAGGAGTTGCACCGGGTGGCATACCGCGCTGCCTTCGCCGTGCTCGGTCGACGCGCCGACGCGCAGGACTGCGCGCAAGAGGCGCTGGCCCGTGCGCTGGTTCGTTGGCGAACGGTCGCGGACTACGCGCCCGCGTGGGTCGCTCGAGTGTCGACGAACCTGGCCATCGATCGCGCTCGCCGCGAGTCGCGTACATCGACGTTCATCGAGGGCGCGGCGGTCGACCCGCACTGCGACCGTCGTCGCGATCTCGTGGTCGCGCTGCGGGCCCTACCGAAGCGACAGCGCGAGGCGGTGGCGTTGCGATACCTCGCCGATCTTCCGGAGGCGGACGCAGCGTCGGCCATGGGTTGCAGCGTCGGGACGATCAAGAGCGCAACGGCCCGCGGACTCGTCGGTCTGCGAACACAGCTCGGACCGCAATGGGCATGGGAGGACTGATCATGTTCGATGATCTGCACGACACCGATCCGCCGAAGCCCGGGCTGGACACACTGGCCAAGGTCAGCGGGCGGGCCCAAGTGCTCCGCCGCCGTCGAGCGATGATGCTCGGTGGCAGCGGAGTCGCCGTGATCGCGCTGATCGTTGCCGCAGTCGTGCTCCCCAGGCTGGGCGACGACGATCGACGCATCACCACCGTCGACACATCACCGACGGCCGTGTCGCGGACCGATCCGGTGCCGTCCACCACCGATTTGATCATCGACTCGACGACACCGTCGACGGCAATCGAGTCGTCGACTTCGGTCGCCTCGGGTGAGCTCGAGTGCAGCAAGGTCGAGAGTCCTCCCGTGTACCTGGTCGACGGGTCGCCCGCCGGACGACCGGTCCAGACGAACGACGCCGACGGAACGACCCGAGTGCGGTGGGGCGTAGACGACGCTGATCAGGTGACCCAGACCTTCGCAGTCGGAACTGGACTCCTCGACATCGCCAGCGGACCGCAGGCGGTGGCCCGAGGGGACTTTCGCGCAGCCGTCATGCCGACGGGCGACCCTCCGCTGGGCGGAATCGGCATCTCGATCGCCGACGATTTGACCGGATGCGTGAGCACCTACTTCGTCGGACCAGGTCTCGAACTGGACGAGGCAGTTGCCTTCGCCACGCAATGGCTGGCCTACCTGGACATCGACCGACGGATGACTGTCGAGCAGGCAAGTGAGTTCCAAATCTGTTCGTACCTCGATGGCGAATCCGTCGGTTGCAACGACGTGCCAAAGCTCGTACGGCATCCGCTGGCCGAGGGCATTCTGAGGCAGGTCGACACGAGTGTGTACGCCCTGCAACTCCTCGTCGACACAGGTGCCGAGGCTGCGCCGTTGTCGTCGCTGGCGCGACGCGTGCGTCTTCCGAATGGTCTCGACATGATCGTCGATCTGGTGCCTCGGGGCGAGTCGTGTGGCACAGTCACGCTGGGCTCGTCATCCGCCGATTGGGTGTTCGGAGGCCGCGAGGTGAGCTGTGAGCGTGAGCCGGCCGCGACCAGCGCAGCGTTCCCGATCGCCGCGATCGATGGCAACGGTGACGCGGTGTTGATCGAAACGGCCGACGGCACGATGACCGTGTTGGCCGACGGCGGAGACCCTGACGACCCACTGCCGACCGAGGGAGATGTCACCCGCATCGATGGGGTTGCGCTGTCGCCGGATGGTGCCGTGGCGCTGGTCAGCGAATGCTGCGAGCCGATTCCCGGCGCGCTGTCGCGAGTCGAGCTGTCGACGGGCCGGAAGGAGTTCGTCGGCTACGGGCACCTGCCCTCGTTCATGGCGGGCGGAAACGTTGTTTCGGAGGCGCTCGGCACGATCAGCGTCGGCTTCATCGACGGCAGCCAGGCCACGGTGCTGGAGGAATTCGACCCATCAGTCGGCACCATCATCGACCTCGCCGTGGTCGAGGTCGGTGGCCACGCGAACGACTCGTCCACGTCAAACCGACAAGAGTGGGTCGTGGCGATCATCGCCGGCCCCGACGGCACCTCGCTGCTGAAACGGCCCGCTGCCGGCGGTGATATGTCATTGACGGTTCCGATCTCATCGGCCACGTGGACCGACGACGCCGAGTTCTCGTTGGCCGGCTGGGACTCGAACGCCATCTATGTGCTGGACGAGACCAACGACTCGCTGATGTTCTTCGCGCCCGA
>JANNFQ010000657.1:0-8145 GCA_031380045.1 Acidimicrobiaceae bacterium | reverse complement strand
GTTGGGGGCCAACTTGCCGCCGGCAACTCGCGTGTTCAAGACGCGTGGATCGCCCGTAGCGGCGACGAAGCCCTGCTGCGGCAACGTGTAGCCAACCGTGGCGCCGTGGATGGTGTCGCCGGGGCCCACGTAGAACCTGAGGGTGTAGGCTTTGGCGGGCTCGATCGAGATCGGGGCCAGGGCCGCGGTGGACCCATCGAGGGTGAACGTCTGGGTCTTGCTGCCGGCGCCGGCTGCCAGTGAGGTGGAGATGCTCTGGCTGGTGACGGTGGGTGTGGCCAGGGGCTTGGCATACACGTTGATGATCGGGGTGCCCCCGTAGCTGACGCTGATCTGGCGGATCACCGACCCTGCCGGCAGCGGCAGGCCGGTCGCCAGCTGACCAGCGGTGTGCCCTGGCCCGAAGGCGATGCCCACGCCGCTCAGCGGATCGAAGTAGCGCGGGTCGTTTCCGCCGTTGTACAGGCCGTCGGGGAAGAAGTCGAGCCCATCCATGGGCAAGTACTGCAGGCCGGCGACAGTTGCGCCGAGGGCCTCGGTGTGCGGTGACGCGGCGTGCACGGTGCTACCGGCAGACAACGCGGTGCCCATGCCCAGCGCGGTGGCGCTGGCACCGATGAACAGGTTGCGACGCGAGACAACTCGCTCGGGCAGCAGGTCGTCGAGGTGGATCGGCTCGGTCATGTTCCTCCGTGGTCGTGCGAGGGCAGGTTGCCGCGACGGGTGGTCGACGTCAACCGGCGTGGTTCATCGACGAAACGTATCAGCCGTGTCAGGGCGTCGATCGCTGCACCACCACGCTGCCGACCGAGTAGCCCGCACCGAACGAGCAGATCACACCCAGATCGCCGTCGCTCATGTCGTCGCGATGCAGATGGAAGGCGATGATCGAGCCGGCCGAACTGGTGTTGGCGTACTGGTCCAGGATGACCGGCGCCTCGTGCTCGTCCGGCAACCTGCCCAGCACGCCCTTGGCGATCAGTTGATTCATCTTCAGGTTTGCCTGATGCAGCCAGAAGCGGCGGATCTGAGTGGCGTCCAGTTGCAGCGCGGTCAGGTGATCGCGGATGTGCGCAGCGACCATCGGGCAGACCTCTTTGAACACCTGCTGGCCGCGCTGGCGGAAGATGAGCTCGTGTGGGTCGCGATCGCCCACCTCGCTGGAGTTCAGGAACCCGGCGTCGTTGCGGATGTTGTTGGAGAACTGCGTGGCCAACTTGGTGCCGTGCACCAACCATCGATCGTCGCTCACTGCGTCATCGGCTCGTTCCAGCACCACGGCGGTGCATGCGTCGCCGAAGATGAAGTGGAAGTCGCGCAGCTCGAAGTTGTTGTGACCCGATGTGATCTCGGGGTTCACGACCACCACGCACCGAGCCGAGCCGTTTCGAAGCGCATCGACCGCAGCCTGGATCGAGAACGTGGCCGACGAGCAGGCGACGTTCATGTCGTATGCCCAACCGCCGGCGCCCAGCTGCTGCTGGATCTCGATGGCCACCGCCGGATAGGCGCGCTGCAGGTTCGAGCAGCCGACGATGACTGCATCGACATCGGTGCCCGAGCGGCCGGCCTGTTGCAGTGCCTGCCATACGGCGGGCATCGCCATCTCGGCCTGCAGCCCCAACTGGTCCTCGCTGCGAAGCTCCAGCCGCGGACGCATCCGGTCTGGATCGAGGATGCCCGTCTTCTCCATCACGTATCGCGAGCGGATGCCCGATGCCTTCAGGATGAACTCTTCGTCGGGCAACGCACGCTCGGTCAGCAGACCGCCGGCGATCTGCGCTGCGTGCTCGTGGTTCCACCGGTTGGCCGACGCCGTCAACGACACGACGAGTTCGGCGTTGCTGATGGAGTGCGGCGGGGTGAACAGACCTGATCCGGTGATCACGACCTGTGAACTGGTGGACATCGACGAACACAGTAGGGCTCGCCCGCAACTTTGTCCGTACGATGCTGGCGTGCGGCCGACCAGGATCGAACCAGGGCCCAGCCAAGAGAGCGTGTGGGATTACCCGCGGCCTCCGATCGTGGTGCCCACCGACGATCGCATCCGTGTGGTGCACGCTGGCGTGACCATCGCCGACACCCGTGCCGCGGTGCGAGTGCTCGAGACCAGCCAGCCACCTGCGTACTACCTGCCTCGGCGCGACGTTTCTCTGCAGCACGTCACGGCCACGGCCTCGCGTTCGATGTGCGAGTGGAAGGGCCTGGCCTCGTACTGGTCGATCGAGGCCGACGAGACCCCGCTGATCGACGCTGCCTGGAGCTACGACACTCCGGTTCCGGCGTTCGCTGTCATCGCCGGGTACTTCGCCTTCTACGCCCAGCGGGCGGACGAGTGCTGGGTGAACGACGAACGCGTGGTCGCCAATCCCGGCTCGTTCTACGGGGGCTGGGTCACGTCGCGCGTTGTCGGACCGTTCAAGGGCGACCCCGGCACGTCTGGGTGGTGATTCGGCGGCCGACGCTGCCCGTCAGATGCCCTCTTCAGATGCCCTCTGCGGCGCTGAGGCCCTCTGCATCGACGGCTTGGTTGGCGGCCAGTCGAGCGAAGATGGCGGGCGGCTCGCTCCACGGATCGGGCAGGGTGCCGGATTCGGCATCGCTGATCGCCTGCCACACCCGCTGGCTGGTGCAGGGCAGATCGATGTGGCGAACACCAAGGTGCGACAAGGCATCGATGATTGCGTTCTGCACGGCCGGTGTACTGCCGATGGTGCTGGCCTCGCCGATGCCCTTTGCCCCGAGCGGGTTGAGCGGTGTGGGTGTCTGCGTGCTGTGCACTTCGAAGCTGGGGAACTCGGCTGCCGATGGGAGCGCATAGTCCATGAAATTGGCGGTCAACGGGTTGCCGTCGTCGTCGTAGATGACCTGTTCGTACAGGGTCTGGCTGATGCCGGCGGCAACACCGCCGTGCTGTTGACCCTCGACCAGCAACGGGTTCAGCACGATGCCGCAATCGTCGACCGCGATGTGACGCAGCAACGTGACCTTGCCGGTGTCCTGATCGACCTCGACCACGGCGATGTGTGCACCGAACGGGAACGTCGCGTCGCCCTGTTCGAAGTCGAGCTGTGCTGCCAGCCCGACCGTTCCGTCGGCATGGTCGACGTCGTCGGCGTGCTCGGCTGCAGCCGCAGCCAGCGCAGCCCAGTCCAGCGCGCTGGCCGGCACACCGGCCACGCCGACCGTGCCCGTCTGCGTATCGACCACGACGTCTGACGGATCGGCCTCGAGCAATCGGGCGGCCAGATGACGGGCTTTGTCGACCAACGCTTCGGTGGCGCGGTGCACAGCCGAACCGCCCAATTGCAACGAGCGCGAGCCACCCGTTCCGCCGCCGGTGCGCACCAGGTCGGTGTCGACCGCGACCAGGTTGATGCGCTCGACAGGAATGCCCGTTTGGGCGCTGACGATCATCGCGAACGCTGTCTGATGGCCCTGGCCGTGGGCCGAGGTGCCGGCCATGATCGTGGCGCTGCCATCGGCATTCACTGCGACGGCGCCGTACTCGCTGGTTCCGCCGCCGGCGGTGATCTCGACATACGCCGACACGCCGATGCCCAGCAGCGTGCGATCGCCGTTGGCGCGGCGCTGCGCCTGTTGCTGCCGCAGGTCGTCGTAGCCGGCCAAGCGGGCGACCTCGTCGAGGGGCGTCGAGTACGCACCGCTGTCGTAGGTGACGCCGGTCAGCGTGCGGAACGGAAACACGTCGTCACCCAGCAGGTTGCGTCGGCGCAGTTCGATGGGGTCGATACCCAACTCCAGCGACGCCTGATCGACGGCGCGTTCCAGCAGCGCGGTCGCCTCGGGTCGTCCCGCGCCGCGGTATGCGCCCGTTGGCGTGGTGTTCGTAGCGGCTACGACGATGTCGAACTGAATGCCGGTGAACGCGTACGTGCCGTTCGACATGCGGCGAGTGCCGGCCGGCAGAAACGCGCCCAGGCCGGGATATGCGCCACCGTCGCCGACCAGCCTGACGCGTAGACCGGTGAACGTGCCGTCGCGACGACAACCCAGTTCGACGTATTGGATCTGGGCCCGGCTGTGCGACAGCGCGACCATGTCTTCGCTGCGAGTGCCGGCCCACACCACGGGCCGCTGCAACATGCGGGCCGCGGCGGCCACGACGATCTGCTCGGGATAGAGGCCTGCCTTTCCGCCGAAGCCTCCGCCGACATGTGGCGCGACGACCCTGATCTGCGCACGGGGAACGTCGAGGGCGCGGGCCATCAGCTGCTGCATGAGGTGCGGCATCTGGGTGGAGCCGAACACCAGCAACCGGCCGTTGCCGTCGGGCTGTGCAGCGGCGCCGTGTGGCTCCATGGGTGCCACCGCCATGCGCTGATTCACGTAGCGGCCGCGCACGATGATGTCCGCGTCGCCGAAGATCTGATCGTTGACCGGATCGGTGGTGGCAATTGCCAGGTTGTCGCCGTGCGCTTCGAACAACACCGATGCGCCGTCGGCCAGTGCGTCCTCGGGATGCACCACTGCGGTCAGCGGTTCGTAGTCGACCACGACCATGTCGGCAGCGTCCTTCGCCTGTGTCTCGGTCTCGGCCAGGACTGCGACGATCGCCTCGCCCACGAAGCGAACCTTGTCGACGGCCAGCGGCGGGCGGAGGAAGTCGTCGTGCACGTTGACCATGCTGGGCTTGGCCGCCAGGCCCAGCGTTTGGGCGGTGTAGACGGCGACGACACCGGGTGCACTCATGGCCGATGACGTGTCGATGGCCGTGATTCGGGCGTGCGCCATCTCGGAACGCACGAACACGACATGCAGCGGCTGATCGAGTTCGAGGTCGGTCACATACCGGGCCTGGCCGAGCAGCAGCTCGGGATCTTCCGTGCGAAGGACGCGGGTACCGAGAATCGAGCCGACCATGTCGGCAAGCTACCGGCGGAGGGCGGTCGTTGCCGTGTTCAGATGAAACCCGATACACGCTGCGGCGTGTACGGCTTCTCGAGCGCGGCGATCTCGTCGTGCGTCAGTTCCACGTCGATCGAGGCGATCGCATCGTCGAGGTGATGTGGTCGTGTTGCGCCGACGATCGGAGCGGTCACGGCCGGGTGTTTGGCGACCCAGGCCAGCGCAACCTGTGCCCGCGAGATGCCCCGCTTGCCGGCGATGTTGGCCACTTCGTCGGCCACCTCGCGGTTGGCCCGGCGATACAACGACTTGCCGAACTCGTCGGTCTGACTGCGCGCAGTGTTCTCGTCCCAATCGCGGGTCAGCAGACCACGCGCCAGCGGGCTCCACGGGATGACGCCGACGCCTTGATCGAGGCAGAGTGGCAGCATCTCGCGCTCTTCTTCGCGGTAGATCACGTTGTAGTGGTTCTGCATCGTCACGAACCGGGTCCAGCCGTGCCGTTCGGCGACGAACTGTGCCTTGGCGAACTGCCATGCCCACATCGATGACGCACCGATGTAGCGAGCCTTGCCGGCCTTGACGACGTCGTGCAGCGCCTCCATCGTCTCTTCGATGGGGGTCCTCGGGTCCCAACGGTGGATCTGGTAGAGGTCGACGTAGTCGGTGCCCAGGCGGCGCAGGCTGGCGTCGATCTCATGCATGATGGCTTTGCGCGACAGGCCCGAGCCATTGGGGCCAGTGTGCATCTGGCCGTGCACCTTGGTGGCCAACACGATCTGGTCACGGTTGGCGTACTCGTTCAGCAACCGTCCGACGATCTCTTCGCTGGTGCCGTCGGAGTACACGTTGGCGGTGTCGAAGAAGTTGATCCCGTCCTCCACCGCACGGCGGATGAACGGTCGGCTCTGCTCGTCGTCGAGCGTCCACGGATGGGTGCCGCGATCCGAATTGCCGTAGCTCATGCAGCCGAGGCACACCGCCGACACGTCGAGACCAGTGGATCCGAGCTTCACGTAGTTCATGCCGCGATCCTCTCACGGACCCCCGCAGGCGTGGGGCGTCGACTGGCTGGCACACGGTGGGGAGAGGTTCACTCCCGGCCGGGCCGGGCCGAGAGGCGGGGTCGGGGTGGGGGTCGTGCCGTTCGTTCACGTCTTTCCGATTCAGACCTTGTGGCCGCGCAGGGTGGTGGTAACCCCGGCGAACACGACTCCGCTCTCTGTGGCCGACTGGTGCGAATCGGAATGAGGTGAACGAACGCGAGTCTGCTGTCTGCCGACTGCCGACTGCCGACGTCGGTTCGCCAGTTCGCGGTCCGGATTGCCTCGTCGTGATCCGACGTTTCGCCGATGTGGACGAGCAGCACCGTTGTCGCCCTATCGTTGTGCCGCCGTCGGTGGGGGCGATTCACCGGTCACGATCAGCAGCGCAGCTGCAACGGCGAGCAGTGCGGCGGAGCCTGTCAACGCAACTGTGGTCGATGTGGCCCGCGCCAGCAGCGCGAGTGACATGCCCAGGGTGATCTCACCGGCGTTCTCGGCCTGGGACAGCAGGGAATGAACGGTGGCCCGCACCGAGCTTTCGGTCCGTCGGTTGACGAGGATGACGCCGGCAGTTCGGATGACGGGCAGGGAGATGCCGGACACGAGTATCGAGCCGGTGACGGCTGCGGCAACGCTTGGAGCGTTGGCGAACAGAAGCACTCCGACCACACCAAGGGCGCACGACCCCACGTAGGTGCGCATGGCCACGCCCAGTCCGGCAATGCGGGCCTCGACGGCGCCAAGAACCAGTGCGCCGAGAAGGACGCCAACCAAGCTCATCGCTGCGAACCACACGATCGGGTCCGGATGGGTGGGCATCCCGATTGCGACGAGTCGGTGGTTCAGCAAACGTCCATACACCTCGGCGCTTCCGTTCACCAGCAGCGTCGCAATGAGCACGGTCATGATCACTCGATCGACGCGGGCCAGCGCCAGCCCTCGACGAAGGATCGCCACTGATTGCCCAGCGCGTTGGCCGGCGTCGGCAGGCTGGAATCCTGTCTCGGGCCAGCGGGCAACGACCACGATGCCCAGCAGCACCATCGCGACACCACTCAGAACGATCGCAACCGACAGCGACGACCACCACGCCAGCATGCCGAACGTCACGATCCCGATGGGGGTGCCGATCAGGTCCCAGCGTGCCTGGGCGACCAGGACGCTGTCGATCAGGTCGGGACGGTCGAGCTCGTCGGTCACCCACGCCACGTCGGCGCCACTCGACAACGCCCAGCCGAGACCCCACAGGCATTGCGAGATGACCAGTAGTGGGAACGCCGTGACCAACCCGGCCATCGACATGCCGATGCCCATGACGACGTGGCCGATGACCAGCGAGAGTCGACGACTGACGGCATCGGCCAGCACGCCGGCGGGAACCTCGGCGATCACCACGGTGATGCCCTGGAACGTGCCGATCAAGACGAACTGGAACGGTCTGAGGTCTGCGATGACCACGAGGTACAGCGCGGTCACCAGCCAGTAGCCGCGCGCGAGTGCCGCGCGAGTGCACGTCCACCTCAAGAACCTGGTCGCTGTGGTGACGGGCAGTGGAGGAATGCGCTATCGAGGGGTCAGGACGCAGAACTCGTTGCCGTCCGGATCTGCCATCACGACCCAGGTGACGTCACCCTGGCCGATGTCGATTCGTGAGGCCCCGAGCGCGATGAGACGGTCGACCTCGGCGCTCTGGCTGCCCCCGGCGGGCGGAGCGACGTCGAGGTGAAACCTGTTCTTGCCGAGCTTCGGCATGAGCGGCGGACCGCTCCAGGTGATCATCGGACCGCCGAGGTCGGGCGCGCGGATTGCGGTCTCCTCGTCCTGATCCCACACCAACGGCCATCCCAGCACTTCGCTCCAGAAGTGCCCCACCTGCATCGTGCCGTCGCAATTGACTGCCCCAAGACGTGGGCAGGTCGAGAGGAAGTTGTTGGTCGACCCGATGACGCAGAACTCGTTGCCTTCGGGATCGGCCAGCACGACATGATCGTCGTCGGGCCCCTGGCCGATGTCGACGTGCCGGGCGCCGAGCCCCAGCAGCCTGGTCACGGTCTCGTTCTGGTCGTCGATCGAACTGGTCGTCAGATCGAGGTGCTGCCGGTTCTGGCCCAGCTTCGGGTCCGCGGTCGGCTCGAAGAGGATCCCGAAGCCAGTGCCATCGGTCTGCACAAGACCCACGTCATCACCAATCTCTTCGACATCCCATCGCAGCGCCTCCGCCCAAAAG
>JANNFQ010000633.1:0-3236 GCA_031380045.1 Acidimicrobiaceae bacterium | reverse complement strand
CTTCGGAATCGTCGATGCCGAGCGCTGCGCCAGCCTGGAAGATGCAGTGCGCATGGCCGACGACGCGTTGTACGAGGCCAAAGCCGGCGGACGCGACTGCTCGGTGATCAAGGACACCGAGTCGAGCCCGCCGGGCACTGCAGTCGGCGTGCCCACGCACCGCGTCACAGAGCGGGCGCGGTCGAACTCGGTTGGCGTGCTGGCCGGCATGGCCAGCGAGGATGATCCGCTGGACGTGTGAATCGGCGACTGCGGCAATGGTCGGACAGAGGGGCAATCACTAGAGTCCACGGGTGCCACGAGCGAGGGCGCGTCCGAGTACGAGGAGAACCGTCACTGTGGAACATTTCGATGTGCTGGTCGTCGGTGCAGGCATCTCGGGCATCGGCGCCGGATATCACCTGCAGACCATGTGCCCCGGGCGCTCGTACGTCATCCTGGACGGTCGTGACGACATCGGCGGCACGTGGGACCTGTTCCGCTATCCAGGCGTCAGATCCGACAGCGACATGCACACGCTGGGCTTCAGCTTCAAGCCATGGACAGCGGCCAAGGCGATCGCCGATGGCCCCGCCATCCTCGACTACCTGCGCGAGACATCCGCACAGTTCGGCATCGATCGGCACATTCGACTGGGCCATCGGGTGACGTCGGCCGAGTGGTGCAGCGATGCTGCTCGCTGGACCGTCCACGCAACGCACACCGGCAGCGGCGAAGCCGCGTCGTTCACCTGCGGCTTCCTGTTCATGTGCGCCGGCTACTACAGCTATCGGGGCGGCCACACTCCCGACTTCCCGGGCATCCAACGGTTCGGCGGCCAGATCGTGCATCCGCAGGAATGGCCGGCCGACTTCGACGACACCGGCAAGCGTGTCGTCGTCGTCGGCTCGGGCGCAACCGCGATGACGTTGGTCCCTGCCATGGCCCGCACCGCCGCGCACGTGACCATGTTGCAGCGATCACCCACCTATGTCGTGGCACGACCCGACACCGACAGCATCGCCAATGCGCTGCGCAAGGTCCTGCCGGACAAGCTCGCCTATCGCCTGACGCGTTGGAAGAACGTTGCGTTGCAGCAGATGATCTACAAGCGATCGCGAACGCAGCCGGCCAAGATGAAGGCCGGTCTGCTGCAGATGGTTCGCAAGGAACTGCCCGACCACGACATCGACAAGCACTTCACTCCCACGTACAACCCATGGGATCAGCGGTTGTGTCTGGTGCCGAACGGCGACTTGTTCCAGGCCATTCGCAGCAACCGCGCATCGGTCGTGACCGATCAGATCGTCACGTTCACCGAGACCGGCATCACCCTGGCGTCGGGCGAAGAACTGCAGGCCGACATCATCGTCACGGCCACCGGACTGAACATGGTGACGCTGGGCGAGATGTCGTTCGAGGTCGACGGTCAGCCGGTCGATTTTTCGCAGACGTTCACGTACAAGGGAATGGCGTACAGCGATGTGCCGAACCTTGCATCGTCGTTCGGATACATCAACGCATCATGGACGCTGCGCGCCGACCTGACATGCGAGTACGTGTGCCGGCTGCTGAACCACATGCGCGACACCGGCACCGTCCAGTGCACACCAAGGTTGCGCGACAGTGATCGCTCGATGCCATCGCGGCCGTGGATCGAAAACTTTTCGGCGGGCTACATGCAGCGGGTCATGCACATGTTTCCGCGGCAGGGCGATCGCGAACCATGGATCAATCCGCAGAGCTACACAGCCGATCGCAAGATGTTCCGCAAGTCGCCGGTCGACGACGGCGTCATGCAATTCACCAAGGCGAAGGTCGGCGTCAGCGCCTGAGCGTGCGCCGTCGCGACCCTGCGCAGTACTGCTGCGCTGAGATGTGACGAGTACCAGTCGCGGCATTCGTCAATGCCGCGGCTGGTACTTGCCCGCCGGTGAGTGCGCTGTGATCGCGAGCCGATTCCATGCGTTGATGACCACCACGGCAAACACCAGCGCGGCGTACGACTCGGCGTCGAAACTGGCACGGGCAGCGTCCTCGACGTCGCTGGGCACGTGCCCGTCGGCGATCCTGGTGATGCACTCGGTCAACGCCAGCGCGGCCCGTTCGGCATCGGTGTACACCATGGCCTCGCGCCACGCCGGCAGCATGTACAGCCGTTCCTCGGTCTCGCCCCCGGCGCGAGCGTCCTTGTAGTGCATGTCGATGCAGTAGGCACAACCGTTGATCTGCGACGCCCGCAGTTTGACCAACTCGAACAGTGAACGATCTAGCGGACCAGCTGCGACCGCGTCCTCCAGTGCCGACATTGCCTGATAGGCGGCCGGGAAAGATTTGTAGATGTTCACAAATTCTGCGTTCGTGTTCGTGTGCATGATCGACTCCTTTGTCACGTCGATCTCAGCAGTCATCGCACATTGCGGTCAAGCCGGGCACCACCGGGTGCTGTGTGCGATGGTCACGTGCCGACGATGCCTCCGTCCACCCGGCGGATGGCCAGAGTCGCCGATCGCGGACGGCCGGCGAAGTCGGGCCAGTTCGACTGCGAGTTCGGCGTGCCGATCACCGCGTTCTCACCGGGGTGTTGGATGTTCACGAACACCGTGCGACCGTCGTCGGTGGTGGTCCACCCGGTGAGCTCGCAACCGGCGGGACCCACCAGGAACCGCCTGAGGTCACCGGTGGTGGGGTCGGCGACCAGCATCTGGTTGTTGCACGGAATCGGTTGACTGCCGTCGGTTTCGATCCACAGCCAACCGGATGCGTCAACGGCCAACCCGTCGGGCGAACCGAACGCATCCCCTGGCGCGATGGTCGAGCCGTCTCCTGTTCCCAGGCCCTTGCCGGCCAGAGCGAACACCGACCAGACGAACGACTCGGCGCCATGATCCCCCGCTGCGTTCTGCCACCGCAGGATGTGACCGAAGGTGTTGTTGATGCGCGGGTTTGCAGCGTCGGCCGCCACCCTGGCTGTGTTGTTGGTGAACGTGCCGTAGGCCAGGCCTGGCACCGTCGGATGCACAGCGACCCACTCGGGTCGGTCCATCTGCGTACCGCCTACCGCAGTCGCTGCTCCACGAGTGTCGATCAGGATCGAGGCGATGTCTGCGTACGCCGGCAGAGTCGCCGGCGTCAGCGGCAGCCACGACCGTGACGAACCATGGGGTGCCGGTTGAGTCGATGACGTGCCAATGATGGCTTCCGAATCCAACTGGCCGATACTCGATCGACGTGATCGTCAGCCCCCAACGCTGTCC
>JANNFQ010000618.1:0-2869 GCA_031380045.1 Acidimicrobiaceae bacterium | reverse complement strand
CATCGACCGTCCGCGAGAAGACCCACAGCTCGGCAACGTTCGCGACGACACGCATCCATTCAGCATTGCAGCAACTTCGGATCACGTTCGCTCGTTCGGTGCGCGAGCGCGAGTCGCGGGCAGATCAGAGCCGAAATGCGTGAACGTCCACCTCGACAGAGAACAGCAAGCGCCACACCGCAGATCAGCGTTTCCCGAGAAGTGCGCCGACGAGATCGACACCTACGGGTATGGCAACACGGACTCCATCCGGGGTCCGGCGGAACTCGAGCACACCTTGTACGGGTGCTGGCCCGGAACTGGCAGACGGAACACGATCCCGTCCTTCGTCTGAATTGCCGCGGACAGCGACTGCGCCCGTGACGCTTCGGCAAAGACCGCTTCGCAGACCGTCAGAACGTCGTTGTGCCCAGGCAGCCAGGAGGGCTCCGACGAGTAGACCATCGGCTGGCACGCCCGTTTGCAGCTGACTATCGCACTCTCTGTTGTCCACAACGTGATGCAGCGCACCGACCAGCCGTCTGGCAACGCATGCCAAGGTTGACACCCGCCGCCAGCCGCCACCGCGTGCGGGTCAGGCAGGGCAGACGTCGCCGGTGAACACGACGGCGGCGTCTTTGGGTTGGTAGGTGACCGTGCCGAAGCTGATGACACGGCGAGCGGCTCGCACTTCGCACCAGAAAGCATCGACCGGCGACGTGTCGCCGAAGACCGCGACCTGCACACCAGGCTCCAGCGTCCGCCACTTGGGTTCCATCATCTCGTCATCGGTCAGTCGGAAGTCAACTGCGACGCTGCACTCGTTGGTCACACTGAAGGCAGCGGGAACCTGGGCCTTGGCCAGCGTGCATGCACACAGCCCACAACACATTGCGATGGCCGCATTCACCGCGGTGAACGTAGTGCGTTTGATCTCGCCGTTGTCCTCGCGTCAACGACTGTAAAGCGGCTTGCATGCCCGACCGCTGCGCTGGGGTCCACCGGCCCTACGCGGCAGATCTCGCCATTGAGGTGCGGGCTCAACGGCTGGAAGGATGCCTCGCCGACCAGCAACGGCGGGCCGACCTCATTCGTGGCAGCGTTGCCAGAGCGGTGCGGTCTCGTCCTGCGGGTCAGACCGTCAGGATGTCAACGTGGCAGCGGATGCCGGGGGCTCGCGCCAGTCGACCGTCAGACGACACCAGCGGACACGATAGACCCTCTGCGAGGGCGACGTAGGTGGCGTCGTAGGGGCTCACGTTCGACCGCAGTTCGTAGGCACGCATCATCAGCGGACCTACCGGAAAGCGCACGATCGGAAGTGCGAGAAGGTCCTCGACGGCCGATCGAAACCGCCGCACAGTGAGGTCACCGGCGCGCCAGCGGGTACGAAGCACGGAGACGGTCTCGACATCGACGAGGTCTGGCGAAGACCATTGCGAGTCGGCAGCGATACGGGTGCGGGCGGCGCGTCCGGCAGAACCGTCGTCGCCGACCACGTTGGCAAGCACCGACGCGTCGATCACGATCAACGCGCGCCGCGCTCCTCGTCGAGATCGGCGACGGCACGTTCCAGGCCCACGCGCCCACCGTGCCGGCGAGAGATACGTGCGAGCACGTCGTCCATGGTGGGCATCGATGCCAACCGTGTGAGCTCGGTGGCCAGATACTGCTGAAGTGACTGCCCTGCTGCCTCGGCGCGGCGCTGCAGACTCGCGTGCACTTCATCGGGCAGATCGCGTACCAACACATTCGGCATGCTTTCATTCTGCTATCAGTATGACCATGAAGCAACCCGCTTCTCCTGCGTCAGATCGGCAAATCGGCGCTCACCATTCGTCCCAGGTGGCCCCAGTCGGTGGGTACTCGGGCTTGTCGAATCTCGCGAGGATTGCGGCGGCGGCCGCGTTCCGCTTTGCGCTGTTCAGCCCCACGGCGACACGAAGCAGACGGGGACATCTCCTCAGCACCGCAAGCTCGGACGGGTCCAGCCGTGGGCATAGTCCGAGTACGAGCTCTTCCAGCGCAGCAGCCGACGTGAGCGCGCTGACGTCGATCAGGGTGTTCAGCGTCCCGGTGTGCAGCCGCCGGAGGGACGTGCTTCCAGAGAGGTTAGGGAACCGTTCGAGCCTCGACAGGGCGTCGAGTCGCAGAACCTGCAGAACCTGCAGAACCTGCAGGGCCGGCAGTGAACCGAGTGCATCGAACGTCGCCAGCCCTCGGATGCTCCATATCTCGAGGTGCTGCATGTTCGGTAGGGCGTGGAGCGATCCGAGGTCAGCGAGGCTGCCACCGTGCAGGTGGAGTGCGGACACGGACTTGAGAACACCCATGTCCGGAAGCGACGTGACTGCTGAGCCGTTGAGCCACAGGTCTTCGAGGTGGGCGAGTTCGCGGAGGCGTTCTGGTTTGTCCAGTCGTCCCGTGATCCACAGCGTCTCGAGCTCCGGAAGTTGCGACACGAAGTCCGTCGCGTGCGGCCGATGGAACGACCCGAGGCCCAGCCGGGCGAGCGAGGGGCCGAGGTACCGAAGACCGGCCGTTGACCGCAACGACCGCCCCAGGTCGACCCAGAACCCGGTCAAGAAGGGGAAGTGTTGGAGAAACTCCAGATCATTGATCGGCTCCTTGCCGTGGTAGACCCGAAGCTGAGAAAGGCCGTTGGACTGCATCCAATCGGAGACCTCGACGAGGCGCGACGGCACAGGAACGGACGTCAACTGCACACGTACCGACTCGGACGGAATAGCCGAGAGATCGAATCGGTCGAGCACGGTCCGTTCATCCACCGTCACAATTTCGATCGGCACCGACTTCATGACTTGCAGCAACTCGTTTCCCGAAACCGCAATCGCACCGAACGGTCGATCACGCACCATCCCTGCACCGC
>JANNFQ010000617.1:0-7093 GCA_031380045.1 Acidimicrobiaceae bacterium | reverse complement strand
ACCAGTCACGGCAACGCCACGTACGCCACCACGAAGCACGCCGTGGTCGGTCTGGCCGAGTGGCTGTCGATCACCTACCACGACAGGGGCGTACGTACTTCGTTGCTGGCGCCGTTGGGCGTACGCACGCCGATGCTGGATGGCGCCAGTGCCTTCGCGCGCACGGTGGCCGGACCCATGTCGGAATCCGAGGATGTTGCCGATCTGGTGGTGGAGGCGATCAATGAGGAGCGCTTCCTGATTGTGACCGATCCCATCGCGAACACGTGGATGAGCCGCAAGACCGAAGATCCCGAGCGATGGTTGCGCGGCATGCGACGTGTCCAGCAACAGTTGTCGCCCAGCGCCGATTGACCCTCAGGGCCGGCGGGCTGGCCGCTGCTGGCCCATGCACGTAGGGTACGAACATGACTGTGGAGCAGGCCGCATACGGCGGTGGCACATCCGACAGCGCAGACGCCGTCAAGCGCGTCCGCATCCGCCACTTCAGTCGCGCCAAAGAGCAGGGCATCAAGATCACCGGCCTGACCAGCTACGACTTCTTGTCGGCCAGCATCTTCGATCGTGCCGGCATCGACTTTCTGCTGGTCGGCGACTCGGCCGGCAACACGGTCTTCGGTTACGACTCGACGCTGCCGGTCACCAGCGAAGAGCTCATCCCGCTGTGCCGAGCCGTGGTCCGCGCCGCCAAGCGCGCCTTCGTCATCGCCGATCTGCCGTTCGGTTCGTACGAGGCGGGGCCCGACGACGCGCTGCACACGGCGATCCGGTTCATGAAAGAGACCGGCGCTCATGCCGTGAAGCTCGAAGGCGGGCGGCGCAGTGAAGATCAAATTCGGCACATCGTGCGCGCCGGCATTCCGGTCATGGCGCACATCGGCTTCACACCGCAGAGCGAGCACGGATTGGGCGGCCATGTCATCCAGGGTCGCGGTGCTGCCGCAACGCAGTTGCTCGACGATGCGCATGCGGTGGAAGAGGCGGGCGCGTTCGCTGTGGTGCTCGAGATGGTACCGTCCGCCGTGGCCGCGCAAGTCACCAAAGAGCTGACCATCCCCACCATCAGCGTCGGCGCCGGACCGCACTGCGACGGCCAACTGATGGTGTGGACCGATTGGGCCGGCTTCAGCACCGGTCGCATCCCGCGCTTCGTCAAGCAGTACGCCGACATCGCCCAGACCTTGCACGATGCCGCGCTCACGTATCGCGCCGAGGTCGAGTCGGGCCAGTACCCGGCAGCCCAACACGAGTACAGCGAGTAGGCAGATGTCGCGCATCGATCTGGGCGACGTGGTCGGTCGCACGGTCAATCGCACTGCGCAACACGTTGCCCAGCGTGCATCCTCGTTCAACTTCGAGCCACTCGCCGAGAAGATGCTCGCGGCTGTCGACAAGGCAGCTGGTTCTCGATGGGACGCCGCTGTCACGCGTGCCGGCACGCTACCCGGAGCGGTCAGACCCGAGAAGATCGCTGCGCTGACCGACGCGATGTCGCGCGAGCTTGCCGCAGTCGGTGCGGCGTCTGGAGCTGCGGCCGCCGCGCCCGCAGTCGGCACCGCTGCGTCACTGTTGGCGATCACTGCCGATCTTGCGTGGTTCACCACTCGGGCGGGCGATCTGATCCTGACCATCGCTGCCCTCCACGGGCGCTCGGCACCAACCATCGACGAACGGCGCGCCTGGGTTCTGGCCGTGTTGATCTATGGCAGCAGTGCTCGCGAAGGTTTCAACTCCACAGCGAAGCAATTGGGTCTTCATCTCGATTCGTCGTCAACCCGCCTACCCATCGCGTCGTTGCGGGCCATCAACGGGTTGTTCGGTCGCGCATTCATGCGCCGCTACGGCAGCCGCCGAGGGGCCGTCGCCGTCGCCAGCCGCATCCCATTGGGCATCGGCGCGGTCATCGGTGGCGCGGCCAACTACAGCTCGGTTCGCGCTCTGGCTCGCAACGCCGACGCATTCTTCTCGCGCCTGCCCTACTCGGCCATCGAGGTCACGGGGCGCTGAGCCTCGCACCACTGCCCCGACCCGGCCGGCGAGGGACCGGGGCGCACAGGGATACCCTGGCGGCTATGGCTTGGGGCAACGAAGCATCCGACTCGCGCTTGCACGGTACCGAGATCGCCGAAAGCGTCCTCGACCTGATCGGCAACACGCCGCTGGTCAGGCTGAGGCGGATCAGCGAGATCCACGGCATCACATCGACGCTGGCGATGAAGATGGAGACCACGAATCCTGGCGGCTCGTCGAAGGATCGGCCTGCACTACAGATGATCCTGGCCGCCGAGCGCGACGGCAGCCTGCTGCCCGGGGGCACCATCGTGGAACCGACCAGCGGCAACACCGGCGTCGGCCTGGCCATCGTCGCCGCGCAGCGCGGATACCACTGCGTGTTCGTCATGACCGACAAGGTGGCGCCCGAGAAGGTGCAGTTCCTGCGCGCCTATGGGGCCGAGGTCGTGGTGTGCCCGGTTGCCGTTCCACCCGAAGACCCGCAGAGCTACTACAGCGTGGCCGAGCGGTTGACCGACGAGATGCATGCCTTTCGCCCCAACCAGTACGCCAACCCGAACAACCCCGCAGCGCACTACGCCAGTACGGGTCCTGAGATCTGGCGGCAGACCGGCGGGCGCATCACACACTTCGTCGCCGGTGCCGGAACGTGCGGCACCATCACCGGAACCGCCCGGTTCCTGAAAGAGCAGAACCCGAAGGTGCGGATCGTCGCGGCCGACCCCGACGCATCGGTCTTCTCGGGCGGATCGGGGCGTCCGTATCTGGTCGAGGGTGTCGGCGAAGACTTCTACCCGGCAGCCTGGGCACCCGAGCTGTACGACGAGATCATTCCGATCAGCGACGAGCAGAGCTTCCTGACGGCTCGGCAGGTCAGCCGTGACGAGGGAATCCTGATCGGCGGATCGGGTGGAATGGCGGTCGCTGCGGCCATTCAGGTTGCCAAGCGAGCAGGCCCCGACGACATCATCGTGGTGCTGAACCCCGACTCGGGGCGCGGCTACCTGTCGAAGGTCTTCAATGATGACTGGATGGCCAACTTCGGGTTCATCCGCGAGTGCGACGAGTGCGTCGGCGCGGTGCTGGACACACGAGGCGCAACTCCAGCGCTGCTGTACGTGAACCCGTCACACACAGTGCGCGACGCAGTCGAGATCATGCGCGCCAACGGCATCAGCCAACTACCTGTGTGCAAGAACACACCGCCGTTCGCCGCTGCCGAGGTCTCGGGCGCTGTCGATGAACTCGACTTGATGGAGGCCGTGTACCGCAATCCGGCCGTCATGGACATGGCGGTCCAGAACGTCATGGGGCCCAAACTGCCAACGATCGGGGCAGGGCAGAAGATCTCGTTGGCCGTCAACATGCTCGACAGTGCTCCGGCGCTGCTGGTGCTGGCCGGCGGCAGGCCGCTCAGCGTGCTGACCCGCACCGACCTGCTGGCCTACTTCGAGGTGTTGGCAACGGAAGGAGCCGGCCGTGGGTGAGGAAGAACTGCAAGCCGGGTGGGGTTTCGAAACACGCGCCGTGCACACCGGCCAGTCGCCCGACCAAGCGTCGGGCGCAGTCGTCACGCCGATCACACTCAGCACCACGTTCGCACAGGACGGCGTCGGGAACCATCGAGGCTTCGAGTACTCGCGCAGCGGCAACCCCACGCGCGCAGCGCTCGAAGCATGTGTTGCATCACTGGAAGTGGCGCGCCACGGTCTGGCGTTCGCCAGCGGCTTGGCGGCCGAGGACAACGTGCTCAGGTTGCTGTCGCAGGGCGACCGCATCCTGCTGGGCAACGATGCATACGGCGGCACGTTCCGGCTGATCTCGAAGGTGTGGGCGCCGTTGGGATTTCCGTGGACGGCGGTCGACCTGACCGATCTCGATGCGCTGGCCGAATCGTGGCCGGTTGACACACGCATGGTGTGGCTGGAGACGCCGACCAACCCGTTGCTGACGTGCATCGACATCGAAGCCGTGGCGGCGCTGGCGCACGAGCGCGGTGCGCTGGTGGAGGTCGACAACACCTTCGCGACACCATTCCTGCAGCAACCGCTCGCGCTGGGCGCAGACATCGTGGTGCACTCGGCCACCAAGTACCTGGGCGGCCACAGCGATGTGGTCGGTGGATTCCTGGCACTGAACGACGATGCACTGGCAGACCGATTGCGCTTCACCCAGAACGCAGCAGGGGCGGTGCCGGCACCGTTCGACTGCTATCTGGTGTTGCGTGGTGTGAAGACGTTGGGTGTGCGCATGGAGCGGCACTGCTCGAATGCCCGGGCAGTTGTCGACATGCTTCTGGGCCACAGCGCGGTGCAACGGGTGCTGTATCCGCAGCTGCCCGATCACCCGGGCCACGCTGCGGCAGCCAAGCAGATGCGCGACTTCGGCGGCATGGTCAGCTTCACGTTGCGCGGCGGGTTGGACGCCGCGCTCGAGGTTGTGCGCCACACCCGAGTGTTCACACTGGCCGAGTCGCTGGGCGCCGTCGAGAGCCTCATCGAACATCCGGGCCACATGACGCATGCGTCGGCCGCCGGCTCGCCATTGCAGGTGCCCGACTCACTCGTTCGTCTCAGCGTGGGCATCGAGTCGGCCAACGATCTGGTCGCTGACCTGCAGCAAGCCCTCGACCGAATCTGACCGCAACACTCAGCGCGCCCAACCGTTCATCACTGCCGTGCGTCCGCGTACACGCGCACACGCGAGCAATTCGGTCACTCGGTCTGGCAACTCTGGAGCGGTCGAACGAACCTCGGGCGACCAGAAGTCGTGCTGCAGATCAACCAGGAGCAATGCGTAACGACCCCACGATGAATCGGTCAACGGCGACGCATCCTCTGCTTGGCAACCCGAGCGAAGAACACCGGATTGCCGATCAGATAGCGGCGCCACAGACGTCGCGGCTCCATGACCAGCCGTTGCAACCACTCGAGACCCCATCCGGCCACCCAGCCCGGCGGTGTCGTCAGATCGCCGGCCAGATAGTCCATCGCGGCTCCACCCGTCAGCGCAATGTTGACCTGCAGGTCGGGCCACGTGCGCAGCAGCCACTCCTCTTGCATGGGCATGCCCAGCCCCAGCAACAGGAACTGCGCACCCGAGGCATTGACATCGTCGACGACTGCTTGGTTCTCGGGTGATCCGGGTGTTCGGTCGAAGTAGCCGTCGCGCATGCCCACGATGCGCAGTGCGGGATTGCGCTGGCGAAGCCGTTCGGCCGCACGTTCGGCAACGCCCGGCTTTGCTCCCAAGAAGTAGAAGGCGTAGTCGCGCTGCGCCGCGAACTCTGCGAGCTGCCACATCCAGGTGTTGTAGGGAACGCGCGGCGGTACGGGGCCGCCCAAGAGTTTGGCGGCCCATTGCACCCCCGTGCCATCGCAGAAGACCATCGGCGCGTCGTTCAGCATGCGTCGCAGCCACGGGCGATCCCAGGCGAGGTTCAGACAGTTCACGTTCACGTTCAAGATCTGCGCCCGCTGGCCAGCGGCGATGACACCCTCGATGTAGTCGTGGATCTGGCCAACACTGACGGCGTCGACTCGGACATCGAGGATGGTGATGGCGGCGCCCGACGATCCCGCAGTCTGCGACTGACCGCGCAACGACTGATTCTGATTCATGCGATCGTCTCCAAGAACCGTTGATCGATGGCGTTACCCAGTTCACCGACCACGTCCTGAACACCGGCCCCCTGCCGGATCAGTGCCACCGTGGGCACGGGGCTGGCCAACCATGACGTCAGCAGATCGTGCAACGAGTCTTCGTCGTGATCGTCGTAGTCGAAGTCGGCGACGACGCCCACACCGGTCGCTGCGATCAGTTCAGGCAGGGCGCCCTGCGAGGCAACCGTGCCGCTGGGCTGTCCCCCCGTTTGCGCCTGAACCCCGTTCAGCAGAACGAGCACGACGACCGGCAGGTCGTGTCGGGCGATGTCGACCAGCGCCTCGAGCCCGCTGTGCAAGAGCGCGAAATCGCCGATGACTGCGACGCTGGGTCGGCCCGTGCGAGCAGCTCCCCCGGCCACGCCGATCGCCGAGCCGAGACTGAGCGACACATCGGCACCTTGGTACGGCGGGTAGCAGAGCTTGACCGCCGATCCGACGTCTGCAGCGACGAACGCCCCTCGCCTGCGAGCTCGAGCGACAGCTCGGAAGAGCGCGTCGTACGGTGGAGAGGGTTCATTCGTTGTCGCCCGCTTGCGCTCGACGACCGACCAGTCAGCCGCCACAGTCGTCGATCGGATCGCGGTCGTCACATGCTCTGACTGCAGCGGTCCTTCCGGCGGAAGGTGCCCGGTGAGCCTGCCGCGAATCGTCACCCGTAACTGCGAAGCGACTGCGAACAGAACGAGCTCGCGCTCGACGAAAGGCGTGGGTTCTTCGAGCACCAACAGATCTGGATGCGAACGGACGAACGAGAGAACCCTCGCCGGCAGCGGCCACGAGACAGACGTGGTCGCCCAGCAGCACGCCGAGCCCGCTGGCGGGCCATCCAGCGACGCTGCACCGACAGCCAGCACGCCGGTAGTGCACGTCGGGCTGCACACGGTCTGGACGGCTCGACTTGCGTCGATCACCTGGCTGACGCTGGGCCACGTGATGGTCCGGTGATACTGCTGACGGCCGAGCTTGGTGAGCGCGAACGCAACATCGGGCAGCGACCGACCCAACGACGCAGGCGCGCCGAGCATCGCCTCGCTGGGCACGAACCTGCTGTGCACGTCGTTGACCAAACGGATCATCACCGGTGTTGCCGCTGTCTCGCCCAGCCGTACCGCCAGATCGACCGTCGGCACGATGTCGGCACCGTTGCGTGGCTCGATGACGGGCACCCGTGCTGCCCGTGCAAGATCGCGCGAATCCTGCTCGCAGGTCGACGAGGTGGCCCCGACATCGTCACCCACCACGATCAGCAGCGCGCCGTTCGTCGTGTGGCACACGGCGTTGACCAGCGAGTCCAAGGCAACGTTCAACCCGCACTGCTTGATCAGCACTGCCGTTCGGACGCCCAGCGCAGACAGCCCCACAGCCGACTCCAACGCGACCTTTTCGTTCACCGACCATTCGAAGCCTGCATGACG
>JANNFQ010000605.1:0-7775 GCA_031380045.1 Acidimicrobiaceae bacterium | reverse complement strand
GTCTCGGCGGTGGCGTTGGGGTCGGTGGACGCCATGTACAGCGGACCGTTGAAGCCGGGACCGAAGCCTTCGGCAACCAGGTCGTAGGCCTGGCGCGCAGTCTGCTCTTTGGCCAGGCTGCCGGTGTCGCTGAAGCCCAGGCGAATCGAGAACAGCGGGATGGCCAGGGCGAGCATGACGATGAGCCCACCGATGAGCGGTGGCCACGGGCGACGCTGGATGTAGTGGCTCCACCGGTACCAGAACTGCTGCTCGCGCGGCTTCACGTGGCGATGTGGCAGCGGCTGGCGCAGGCTGCGTGCGAACGGCATGCGGCTGGCCGCCATGATGGCGATGACGGCCACGATGCCGACCAGCAATGAGATGCCCAACGCGCCGGCGAACACGCCGAACAGCGCCAGCACCACGAAGATGCTGACCGACGCGGCAGCGGCACGCGAGGTGGTGTCGATGCGCTTGCCGACGTACCCCAGCAGTGCTGGCAGCAGGCTGATGGCCGCGATCATCATGACCAGCACGCCGGTGGCCCCGGCCACGGCCAGGCCCCTGACGAACGAGATGCCCATCACGAACAGACCCAGCAACGAGATCATGACGGTGATGCCGGCAAACACCACGGCGCGGCCGGCGATGTCGACGGCCTCGACCGTGGCCTCCTCGGGTTCCATGCCCGCGTGCAGGTTCTCGCGATATCGGGTCACGATGAACCGCGCGTAGTCGATGCCCACACCCAGGCCGATCATGGCGGTCATCTGCGGTGCGAAGACGGGCATGCTGAACCCGCGCGACCCCAGGCCGACGATGCCGTAACCGACGCCCAGACCGAACAGCGCCGTGCCGATCGGCAGGCCCATGGCCAGCACCGAACCGAACGCGATCAGCAAGATGATGATGGCGGCCAAGATGCCCAGCAGTTCGCTGGCGGGGAATTCGAACACCCCGAACAACTGACCGCCGTACTCGATGTTCAGCCCCGGCACGTTGATGTTGTCGTCCATTGCCTGGATCTCGTCGGCCAGGTCCAGATAGCCGGCCTGGTCGCGTTCGCTGAACGAGATCTGCGCGAACGAGATGGGTGCAGTGGCGCTGTTGAACTGCGCGCCGTCGGGCGTGTACGGGCTGATGATGTTGACGCCCTCGATGGCCTCGACCTTGTCGAACAGTCCGGTCATTGCCTGGACCACGGCCGGATCGTCGGTGCCCTGATCGGCCTCGAACACGATCTGAGCCACGTCGCCAGCATCCTCGGGGCTGACGGCCTGGACGACATCGAGGACTTCCTTCGACTCGCTGTCGGGCAGATCGAAACTGGTGTGGAAGTCGGTGCCGACGACACCCGAGGCGATGCTGAGACCGACGAGCAACGGCAGCCAGATGGCGAAGACCATGATGCGACGACGGCGGAAACTCCAGCGTGCAAGGCGAGCAAGCATGTGACGTGCACTTTCTTCTCGGGGGAGGGGGGTGCGATCTTCTCGGGGGAAGGGGTGCAATCGACACGCTACCGTTCACTCCATCGAGCGATCCAGGGAGCATGAGTCACACCGGGACACCGGCGGTGACGACCGGCTGGGGTGGACCGAGCGGCTAGAGCAGGCCTGGCAACAGCTGAACGTGCCTCGGCGCGCCGGCCGCATCTTTCGCCTGGATCGCGGCTGGAGCACGGTGGTGCATCACTTGGGTGACGAGCCCGAGCGGGTCCGCAACATCGGCGCCGATGTCGCGGTCGGCGACTGGGTGGTGGTCAGCGACGACGACGAACGCGTCGACCACATCGTGCCGCGCAGCAGCGCGTTCACCCGTCGCGCCTCGTTCGAGGGCAACCGCGCTGTGGCACACACCATTGCTGCCAACATCGACACCGTCGTGCTGGTGCACGCCCTCACGTCGCCGCCCAACCAACGTCGGTTGGAGCGCGAATTGGTGCTGGCCTTCGACAGCGGCGCGTTGCCGGTGATCGTGCTGACCAAGAGCGACCTGGTCGACGACGTGCGCGCATCGGTGGCGTCGCTCGAGGCGGTCGCTGCCGGTGTGCCTGTCATGTTGGCCAGCGGCATCAGCGGCGATGGTGTCGACGCAGTTCGAGATCTGGTGCGCAACCACTCGACCATGGCCATGCTGGGTGCCAGCGGTGTTGGCAAGAGCACGCTCATCAACGCGCTCACCGGCAACATGGCCTTGCGTACCAGCGCGGTGCGCGAGGGCGATCAACGTGGTCGGCACACGACCACCGGCGTCGAGATGGTCGGTGTGCCGGGCGGCGATGGTCAGGTGCAGGGTTGGCTGATCGACACGCCGGGCGTTCGTGCGGTCAGCCTGTGGAGCAGTGGGCGTGGCATCGAGTGGGCCTTCGAGGATGTGTTCGATCTGGCCGAGAACTGCCGCTTCCGCGACTGCAAGCACGAAGACGAACCGGGCTGCGCGGTGTTGGCGGCGATCACAGACGGTGCCCTGGATCCGCGACGACTGGACGCGTTGAAGCGTCTGGTGGCCGAGGAAGCAGCGCTAGAAGACGAGCAGCGGGCGCGCGAGAAGGCACAGGATCGCCGAGGCATGCGCAAGCCGAAGCCGCGCTGATCTGCAGTAACTGCCCGGTCTCAGCCGAGGCGATGCCCGGTGTCAGCCGAGGCGATTTTGGGGGTAGCCGGGATAGCTGGCCTTGAACACTCCAGAGTGCAACAGCACCGTGGCGGCCAACGTGCCGCTGTGGTCGGTCAGGGTGGTGCGTGTCCAGTACGACTCGGTCTTGCGGCTCTGGCCCAAGCCCACGATCTCGCGAGCAATGGTGTACGGCTCGTCGACGAACACAGGTCCGTCGTGCAGCTTGATCTCCAGATCCAGGAACAGCCCCAGCGACGGTGTGCGCACTGGAACCGTACTTCCTGACTTCATCGCCAGCACGCTGATCATCTCCATCGGCACGATGGCGCGCCCCCATGGCGATGACGTGGCGCCGTCACCGGTGTACCACGCATGTGATTCGGTGATCCGTTCCAACTTCTGGGCCAGCGAGAACGGATACAGCGGGCCGTTGCCGGTCTGGCTGTCCATGCTGACGACGTCTCCTTCGCTGCTGCGCATGCCGACCGAAAGGCGGTCCAGCACGAACAGTTCGCCGGGATCACCCAGTCGGCCAAGTCGTTGGTCGAGTTCGCTGGACGGGTGTTCAGGACCCACCGAAGCGGTGCCCGCCAGCACCGGCGTACCATCGCGCTTGTGGGCCTCGATCGTCGCGAGCGTTGGGTTGATGCGTGTCAGGCTGGCCTGCACTTCTTCGCCCTCGACGACCATCGTGCGGAAGTGGCAACTGATGCATCCGCGCTGGAACCAGGCGTCGCCGAAGTGCTGCAGGGCCAGCGGATCGAACTGGCTGAAGTGTGTGGGTCCCTCGATGGGTGCGCCGGCCAAGCCCAGCGACGCGGCCGTGTCGCCGTCGTGCACGCTGGCGTGGCCGTCGTACTTCTGGTCGTCCAGCATCTGTGCCGGCCTGCGCCACTCGCCCGTGATGGCACTGACAACGTCGGCAGGCTTGGGGTCGCTCATAGCGTCGAACTGTACGGCGATTGGTTTCGGCACAGGGAGTTGGCCGCTTTGAACGGTCTCGACATGAACGGTCTCGCTGCATGAACACCACCTTCGGCGTGATGTTCCGGCGCGAGCGCCCGCCCGAGGAGTTGCAACCGTTTGCACGCTTCGTGCAAACGGCTGGCTTGGACGAGCTGTGGATCGTGGAGGACTGCTTTTGGGCAGCCGGATTGAGCGCGGTCACCGCCGCGCTCGCAGCCACCGAAACGCTGACCGTCGGGTTGGGCATCGCGCCGGCAGTGGCACGCAACCCGGCGATCACTGCGATGGAGATGGCCGGCATCGCTCGCATGTTCCCTGGCCGACTCGTTGCCGGGCTGGGCCATGGAGTTGCCGATTGGATGCGCCAAATCGGTGCGTTGCCCGCATCGCAACTGGCCGCACTCGACGAGTCGATCGACGCCATCCGTCGTCTGCTGAAGGGCGAGTCGGTCACGACCAGCGGGCGATACGTGCATCTGGATGACGTACAGCTGGTCTTCCCACCAAGCCCGCGCCCGCCGGTTGTCGCAGGCGTGACCGGCCCGCGATCCATCGACGTGGCGGCGCGTGTGGCGGATGGCTTGTTGCTTCCCGAGGGTTCCAGCCCCGAGTACGTGCGCGCAGCACGGGCATGCCTGCGTGGCGATGCCCATTGCGTGGTCTACGTGCTGTTCGCGGTGGACGACGATCGCGACCGGGCGCGTGAACTGGTACGCGAGCAGATCGAGCGATTCGCGCCCGGCGACCGCGACGAACGGTTGGCGTTGATGGGCCCCAGCGTGGACGTCGACCCGGATGAACGCACCGATCGCTATGCCGTGGCGGGTACGCCGACCGAGTGTGCACGAGCGATGGAACGGTGGTTGCGAGCGGGCGCAACCTCGTTGGTCATCGTGCCGTGCGCCGACGACCACGAACAGCAGGTGTCGCGGCTGGTGCGCGAGGTGCTGCCGTTCGTGTCTGTCTGATCCAGTGACGATTGCGGCATCGGCGAAGGCTGCCGAGCACCGTCGTCAGGGAGCGAGCCGGTCGCGCACTTCGACCGCGCGCGCCAGACCGGTGACCTCGAACCGTTGACGGAGGCGTTCGGAGGTGCACACCAGCACAACATCGCCGCCGTGTTCGCGAGCGCGCCCGGCGTTACCCAACAGCACGCCGAGGCCGGCGTCGTCCAACACGCTGACCCCGTCGAGGTCGATCGCGACCACCTGAGCCGGGTGATCGCGAATCAGCCGGCGCATTGCATCGTGCAGCGAGGGCACCGACGCCAGATCGATCTCGCCTGTCAACTGCAGCGTGGGCATGGTGCCCACGATCACCGTTCGACACAGCAGGTCCACCGCTGCACGCTACCCCGTGCCGTCCCGGTGCCGTCGTGGTACCGGGGCGGCGTCATGCCCGGGCATCGCCGCTGTTGCCGACGCAGTGACACGCGCGCCGTTCATGGCGGCTCGCGGGCCATCGACGCCCGTGCGGTCAGCACCACGTCGGGCAACAGTGCGCCGATGAGCGGCACGTCGGTGTGCGTGGTGCGCGAGACGACAACGGTCACTCGGTTGGCCGCGATGGAAACGGCGACCGAAGCGTGATCGACGATGGCGGAGGTCACCTGCGCGGCCGCTGCCGCCGATGAAGCCGAAACCGATGCCGCCCGGGCCGCCTCTCGGGCCGCATGTTGCACCAGCAGTTGGTCACGCACGACCACCGCCACTTGCACCACTCCCAGCAGCATCAGACAGACCAGGGGCAGGCACAAGGCCAGTTCGATGGTTGCCTGCCCCCGGTCGGCGTGGCGATCGCGGCCCGGCGTGCCCGCCGTGCCGTCAGATACGACTGACAACGGAGTCGATCACGTGATCGAACAGCCGACCGATTCGACCGGCGCCACCTCCTGCCGTGGCCCACGTGATGACCAGCAGCGCCACCGCTGCCGCGCCCAGCATGACCAACGCGTACTCGGTGGTCGCCTGCCCGCTGTCGGCCATCTGGCGACGGTGAGAAGTGGCAGCGATCGCAGTGGTGTCGGCAGGGAAGAGCGGGTCGAGATGCGCGGGTCCGTTGAGCGTTCGCAGTACGTGGGGCGGGTCGAGTTGGTCGACCCGGTTCAGACGATCATGACGGTCGGCGGCCCGCGTGTCGCCGGGCTGTGCGAGCACGACCAGACACCAGGTGTGCATGCGGATGAAGAGCTCGATCATGGAGTACCTCGTTCGGGGGGAGCGCGGTGACCGCGCTGCAGCGGAGGGTCGCGGGCGGTCAGGTGCCGCGTAGCGACGAGAGAGCGCCGATGAGCAGTGGCGCGATGGCGATGAGCACGAACGACGGCAGGGTGCAGAGCACCAAAGGGAGCGACAACCGAACCGGCAGCTCGCGTGCCGCCGACTCGGCACGACGCCGCCGATGCAGCCGGGCGTCATCAGCGATGCGGTCGATCATCGGGCCGATGGCCAGCCCGGTGCGTTCGGTCAGTGCGATCGTGGCCACGAAGGTGAGCGCCCGCGTGCCCAGTACCTCGACTAACGCATCGAGCGCGTCGACCAGGCGCCGACCGTGGTGCATGCGATCGATGACATCGTCGATGGCAGCACCAATGAACGGATGCACATGTGGGCGGACTCTGCGGAGCGCCTCGAACGGCAGCAGGCCCGCCTGCACCGACACCACGAACAGATCGAGCGCGTCTGGGTAGGCATCATCCAGCATCCGCTCCAGACGTCGGCGGCGATGTCGACGACCAGGCGCCACGGCACGCCGGCGACGTGTCGGTTGCGCCATGGCAAGTGTCGACGCACGACGGGTGCCGGCTGCCAGCGGCAACGCCCATGCGCCGATGATCACCGCGGCGATCAGGCCAATCAGTGCAGGGACGTTGGGAAGGGTGATGCTCATTGGGGCAGCGGTCCACGCACCAACCGGCGCATCCACCACCAGCCGGTCAGGTTCAACAGAACACCGATTGCCGCCAGTACGCCTGTAGCCGGCGACTGCGAGTAGGCATCGCGAACCCGCGGCCCGGACACCAACCCCCAGCCGGCGACCGCCATGGGCAGGGCGGTCAGCATGCGGGCGCTGAGCCGAGCCTGTGCCGCCTGGGCATGCCGTTCGGCCTTCCAGACCTGACGTTCGCGTATGACAGCAACGACGCGGTCAAGGGTGTCGGCCATGGCCCCACCGGTCTGGGCGGCCAGGCGCAAACCGTGCATGAAGAAGGCGGCGTCGCCGGCCAATGTCTGGGTGTCGGGCGACGGCGCCGCCAGTGCCTGCGCCAGTGGCGTGCCCCGGGCCAGCCGCTCGCGCAACGAGCTCATCAACTGGGGGTGCTGTGCAAGCGCGTCGAGGAGCGCTGTTCGCAGCGCTAAGCCCGAACGCACGTCGCGCGAGGTTCGCTCGGCCATGTCGATCAGGGCGCTGTTGCCGCCGGGATGTGGGCGAGCGCGGCGGCCGACCAGCGGGGAAACGAGAGGTCGCACACCGGACGGTGACAAGGACGCGGCCAGCAGCGCCGCCACCATGATTGTGGCCACAACCAGAACGAGCGACGCGATCATCGGCGACCGCGTTGCAACGAACCCACGACGACGTCGCGTGTCGCCAGCAGCCTGACGCGGGACCCCGTGTCCATCTCGGTCATGGCGAGTGGCGGATTCACTTCCGCTATTTCCGCGACGTGTCGCTGACCGGTGGACGATCGCTCGACATGCACGATGACGTCGATGCAGCGATGAACCTGGTCGCGTACAGCCGCCATCGGCCAGCCGCCGTTGGTGCGAACGACCAGCGACTCGATGCGCGCCAGCGCATCGCTGGGGCCGTTGGCATGCACGGTGGCCAGTGACCCGTCGTGGCCCGTGTTCAGCGCCTGCATCAACTCTGTGGCTTCGTCGCCCCGTATCTCGCCGACCACCAGACGATCGGGTCGCAACCGCAGCGCGGTTCGCAGCAGGTCAGTCATGCCAATCGCCGACAGCCCGTCGGCAGTTGCCGGTCTGGTTTCCAGCCGCAGTACGTGAGGCGAACGCAGGCGCAGTTCCGCGGTGTCCTCGAGGGTGATGATGCGTTCGCTGGCTTCGATTGCTGCGGCGAGGGCATTCAGCAGGGTGGTCTTGCCCGACGACGTCGCGCCACTGACCACGGTGTTGCAGCGATGCCGCACGATGTCGCGCAGCATCGCCTCGACCGGTGGTGCTGCGAATTGGTGGAGGTCGATC
>JANNFQ010000603.1:0-2574 GCA_031380045.1 Acidimicrobiaceae bacterium | reverse complement strand
CTGTGTGGCCGGCGCCGAACTCGGCGGGGGCCGGTTGGCCCGCGCCGCATCCCGACCCCACCGCGCCCGGCGGCATGGCTCGTCCGGGGTTTCACCGTCGGGGTCGCTTGGTGGGAGTGGTCGCCGCGTCGGCGTTCGTCTTGGCGATCGCGCCCACGCTGACCTCCAGCACGGTGGTGCTGCCCGCGCGGCCAGTCGGGGCAGCGCCATTGCCCGTGGAAGCGCCGCCATTCGGCTTCACCGATGCCGCGGTCGCGTCGGTGCCCGCCCCGGTGGCGGTCAGGAGCATGCCCGATGGCAGCGTCGCCGTGCTGGGAAAGGCCGGCACCGTGCACCTGATCCGTGGCGGCTCGTTGGTCAATCCGCCGGCGCTCACGTTGGCCGGTGTCTGCAGCACCAGCGAGCGCGGCCTGTTGGGCATTGCCGCCGACGCAGCGTTCACCACCAACGGCTTCGTGTACCTCTACTACACGCACGTCGACGGTTCGATGCCGGGTGGCTGCGCCAACCGCGTCAGCCGGTTCACGTTGACCGGCAACACCATCGACCCGGCCAGCGAGACGGTACTGGTCGACAAGATCTCGTCGAATGCCGGCAACCACAACGGTGGCGACCTCGAGATCGGCAAGGATGGCAACCTCTACATCTCGGTCGGCGATGCGGGCGCCAACCCACGGACGACGAATGTGACAGCGGCTGCCGCGCAGGACCTGTCGCTGCTGAACGGGAAGATCCTGCGGGTCGATCCGGCGACGGGCGGCCCCGCGCCTGGGAATCCGTTCACTGGGCCCGGCACGGCCAGCTGCCGGGTGCGCGGCAACAAGGACGACACGCCGCTGACCACGTGCCAAGAGATCTACTCGTACGGCCTGCGCAACCCGTGGCGATTCGCCTTCGACCCCAACGCCAGCGGCGTTCGGTTCTTCATCAACGATGTCGGCCAGAGCACACGCGAGGAAGTGGACGACGGCATCATCGGCGCCAACTACGGATGGACGTCTCGCGAGGGCGTGTGCCCCACCGGCCAGAACCCACCGTGCGCGCCCGCTCCGGCCGGTCTGACCGATCCGCTGACCGACTACCCGCGCAGCGTCGGGCAGTACATCACCGGCGGAGCGTTCGTGCCCAATGGCTACTGGCCGCCGCAGTATGACGGCGCATACCTGTTCGGCGACGGTGGCAGCGGCGGTATCTGGGTGCGCACTGCCGATGGCGTGGTCGACTATGCGGCACCGTTCGCCTCGGCGGTCGGCCTATCAGACATGGCCTTCGTGTTGGAGTCGGGCGGGCTGTCGCTGTACTACGTGGTCTCGTCGTCGTCGACCAATTCGGTTCGCAAGGTCACGTTCCCCACACAGGTCGTGCCCACGCCGTCGGACCCCCTGCACTACGTGCCCACTACACCCGCGCAGCGAGTGTTCGACAGCCGCATGCCCGCCTTCGGTGGCAGCCCACTGGCGGGCAACACGGCCCGCACCATCGCGACCGGGGTCGATGGGGCGACGACGCGCGCGGTGTTGGCCAACATCACGTACGTCACGCCGGTCGACGACGGGTTCTTGACCGCGTGGGCGGCCGGCGCGCCTCGCCCGGCCACGTCGAACATCAACGCGCTGCACGGTGAAGTCGTCGCCAACGCTGCCGTCATTCCTGTGGACGCGCAAGGACGCATGCAAGTGCTGACCAACACGGTGGCCGATGTGGTCATCGACGTGATCGGTCGTTTCGACCTGGCGCCCGGGCCTGTGTCCGATGGGCGCTTCGTGGCGCTCAGTCCCGACCGCGCCGTCGACACGCGTGAACCGGCTGCAGCCGTCACCAACCCCTACACGCAAACCGGCGCGGCCCCGATCGATGTGGTGTCGACGATGATGCGCGGCGCCAACGGCGTGCCCTCGTCGGGTGTCAGCGCAGTGGTGCTGACGGTCACCGCGTTGGCCGGTTCCGAAGGCCGTGGCGGATGGGTCACGGTCGTGCCGGGTGGCACCGCGCTGCCGGTGGCTTCCAACGTCAACACAAATGGCCTCGGCGACATCAGGCCCAACTTGGTGGTGGTGCCGCTGGGTGCCGACGGCTCGATCGATCTGCACCTGTTCCAGACCAACGATGTCGTGGTCGATGTGACGGGCTACTTCACCGACAGCACGGCGACGGCTTCCACCGTTGGGCGCTTCCGTTCCATCTCGCCGTACCGCGAGACCGATACGCGCACGCCGTTCGGTTTCCAGCGCTACACGGGCCCAGCCAGTCGCATGCTCGACCCGGTCGTGGTGCCCAACAGCGCCATCGGCGTGGCCCACAACGTGACCATCGTGAACAACGCCGGCGCCGGGTTCGTGACTGCATACCCGGCCGATCCAGTGCCGTTCGCCAGCACCGCCAATGCCGATCGCCCCAACCAGCTACGTGCTGCGTCGGCCTTCACACCGCTAGGCGGCGGCGGCACGGTGCGCTACTACTCGATGGTCGCCACCGACTTGGTCGTCGACGTCACCGGCTGGTTCGAAGGCTGACCCTCACGCTGTCGGCCCGGCCCGGCCTCAGCCCGGCCGGGGGTGTGGCGGGTTCGGCCCA